>JAIRPE010000004.1 GCA_031257175.1 Eubacteriales Family XIII. Incertae Sedis bacterium
CTAACGTGTTACTAGCGCGGGCGTTTTTAGGGCGGCGCGGCCCCGCCGGGAGTTCAAAGAAGCTTGAACTATCAAGCTTTCGCGGGGATTGAAGTTTGAACAAAATCATGCTATTATAAATCCTGTAGGTTAAAATGAGTCAAGGTTTTTGAATGGTTAGGAGGCGTGATTTATGAAAAAGATTCTGCCGCTAGGCCTTTTGCTCGTGGCCCTGACCCCGGCAACCGCGTTCGCCAGCGAGGCGGACCTGGTGCTGCCGGATCTGGCTCCGGCGCAGAAGGCGTACTTAATCGCAGGGATGGCGGTCTGCGTTCTGGGATTCATTTTCGGTATTTACCAGTATTTCAAGGTCAAGAAGCTGCGCGCCCATCAGTCAATGCTGAACGTGGCCGCGACCATCTACGAGACGTGCAAGACCTACCTGATCCAGCAAGGGAAATTCCTAGGCATACTCCTCGCGTTCATAGGCGCCTGCATCATTTTCTACTTCGGCTTTCTGGAGGCTAAGGGGGCGGGCGTGATAGTCATACTGGGCTGGTCGGTTTTGGGCATCCTCGGCTCTTACGGCGTGGCCTGGTACGGCATAAGGATGAACACCGTGGCCAATTGCCGCATGGCCTTCGCCTCCCTGGAGCGCAAGCCCCTGAAGTTGCTGAACATCCCCCTCTACGCGGGCATCAGCATAGGCGTGCTGCTCATCTGCGTGGAACTGGTGATGATGCTGATAATACTCATCTTTATCCCCCGCGACATAGCGGGCGCCTGCTTCATAGGCTTCGCCATAGGCGAGTCCCTGGGCGCCTCCGCGTTGCGTATCGCCGGCGGCATTTTCACCAAAATCGCCGACATCGGCTCCGACCTGATGAAGATAGTGTTCAAAATCGGCGAGGACGACCCCAGGAACCCCGGCGTCATAGCGGACTGCACGGGCGACAACGCGGGCGACAGCGTTGGCCCCACGGCCGACGGCTTCGAGACTTACGGCGTGACCGGCGTGGCGCTGGTCTCCTTCATAGTCCTGGCGGTTGACGCGGCGGCCCAGGCGGAGCTGCTGGCCTGGATATTCGTCATGCGCATACTCATGATCATAACCTCCGTCATAGCCTTCTACATCAACGGCGCCTTGGCGAAGGCGAAATACAGCGGGGTGGACGAGCTTGATTTCGAGAAGCCGCTGACGTCGCTCATATGGATAACGTCAGCCCTGTCCATCATCGTCACCTTCGTCGCCAGCTTCATGCTCATCGGGCCGGGCTCCTACGTTTCGAGCCATGGCGGCAGCCTGTGGGCCGTGTTCTCGGTGATTATCAGCTGCGGCACCATCGGCGGCGCCATCATCCCCGAATTCACGAAGATTTTCACCAGCCCCAAATCCAAGCACGTGAGCGAGGTGGTGTCCGCATCCAAGGAAGGCGGCGCGTCGCTGAACATCCTGTCAGGGCTCACGGCCGGCAATTTCAGCGCTTTCTGGATGGGCATAGTGTTCTTCGCCCTGATGTTCGTCGCCTACGTGGCCAGCGGCTTCGGCCTGAAAAACCTGATGGAGTACGAGACCATATTCGCCTTCGGTCTGGTGGCCTTCGGATTCCTGGGCATGGGACCCGTGACCATAGCGGTGGACAGCTACGGCCCCGTCACGGACAACGCCCAATCCATATACGAGCTGTCGCTCATCGAGACCATCCCTGACGTGGAGAAGGAGATAGAGCGGGACTTCGGGTTCAGGCCGGACTTCGAGATGGCCAAGGGATACCTGGAGGCCAATGACGGCGCCGGAAACACCTTCAAGGCCACGGCGAAGCCCGTGCTAATAGGCACGGCGGTCGTGGGCGCCACAACCATGATTTTCTCGCTGATTCTGGTCATAGGGCAAGTCACCCACGTGAATCCCGCCGAGGTGCTGAACCTCCTGAACCCCTTCACCATACTGGGCTTCATCTGCGGCGGCGCCACCATATACTGGTTCACCGGCGCGTCCACCCAGGCCGTGTCAGCAGGGGCCTACAAGGCGGTGGAATACATCAAGCGCAATATCGTGCTGGATGAGAACGCGGATATGAAGGCCTCAACGGAGAAATCCAAGGAAGTGGTGAGGATATGCACCCAGTACGCCCAAAAAGGCATGCTCAACATATTCATAGCCGTTTTCTGCTTCACTCTGGCCTACGCCTTCTTCTCGGCGCCCAGAGCGGACGCGGACGCGCTCACGGCGGCCCAGCCGGTGTCCTTCTTCGTGTCCTACCTCATATCCATAGCCGTTTTCGGTCTGTACCAAGCCATCTTCATGGCCAACGCGGGAGGTTGCTGGGACAACGCCAAGAAGGTCGTGGAAGTGGATCTGAAGATGAAAGGGACGGAGCTGCACGACGCAACCATAGTGGGGGACACGGTGGGAGACCCCTTCAAAGACACGTCCTCAGTGGCGCTGAACCCCATCATCAAGTTCACCACGCTGTTCGGCATGCTGGCCATGGAGATAGCCATAACGGAAGCGTTCTCGGACAAAGCGCCCTATGTGGGAGTGGTGTTCTTCGCGGTAGCCATCTACTTCGTCTGGCGCTCGTTCTACAAGATGAGGATACAGCCGGGGGCAGAGGACAAATAACGCCCGCGCGGCTGAAGCCCGTATGATATGAACCCCCGAGGGGGAGGCCGGGCCTCCCCCTCGGGGGTTTGTAAGTAGTAGACCAAATGCGGGCAGGGGCTGACGCTACAGCACTGTAGCGAGTTCCGTTATTATGTCGGTGCAAAGCTCGTCCCCCAACAAGCCGCTGTCTAAGGAGACGTGATAATTCCGCGCTTGACCCCATATCTGTTCGGAATAGTATTTGTAGTAGTTGGCTCTGGCCTTGTCCGTCTTTTCCATCGACCGCTCCGCCTCGTTGCTTGGCATACCGTAGGTTTCCGTAAGTCGTTTGAGTTTGTAGTCTTTGTGTGCGTGCAGAAAAACGTTAAGGCAGTCGTCGCGTCCTCTGAGGAAATAGTCAGCCGAGCGTCCTACTATGACACAGCTTTCTTTTTCGGCGATGTCACGTATGATATCGCCCAGCAACATGTGGATTTGATCTTGGAGGGACATGGAACCGGGGGCGAAAGACATATGGGAATAAAGATCGCCCACGGCAAAATATAAGGGCGCTTTAGCGGTGAAGCTTTCGTCGCTGCTTTGGATGAACTCGTGAGCCAGCCCGCTCTCTTCGGCAATCAGTCGGATCAAAGCCCTGTCGTAAAACTTTATGCCCATCTTGTCGGCAACGCGTTTGCCGATGACCCTGCCGCCGCTGCCGAACTCGCGGCTTATGGTAATTACCTTTTTCATTGTGAACATGCCTCTTTTCATTGCTACGCCGACGTAACACTACGGAAAAAGAACCGCGGGTTGCGCAACGTGCAGTTGTCGGAGCAACAGCCATGCTGTCGATCATCTCAGGAGTATCCCAGGGTGAAAACGTTGCGGACGAAAAGGCAAGCGCACGAAATAAAGACCGCATACCGCCCGTAGCAGGGCGGCATGCGGTCTCTTTCGCCTATGGTTTATGCCACGTTGACATTAATAGCCCGCAGCTTGCTGCTGTTCTTAGGATCGGGTTCCGTATCGAACGTAACCTTCTGCCCCTCATTAAGAGTTTTAAAGCCATCAATCTGGATAGCAGAAAAATGCACAAACACATCCACACCATCCTCATCATTCGTGATAAAGCCAAATCCTTTGTCCGCATTAAACCATTTCACAGTACCATTGTTCATCGACGGTATCCTCCTTTTAGATACGCGTATTCCATTTCTTGGAACAAAAAGAGATAAAAATATTGCATTCAAACGGAAACAAATTGGAGTGAGTTCCTCCTGAACACTACTAAGAATTTATCATGTATGGAGGGAGATGTCAAGTTATTTCGACAAATTTTTAAATAATTTTTTTTGCCGTAATATAAAGGTCATTAAAAATTCATGGGCAAAGACTGTGCCTAAAGGGAAAGAGGCTGATGCCAAGGGGTGACGAAATTATATTTAAAATTCAAAGTCAATCAATGCGGTCGATAAAAAATAGAAAGATCAATCATTGACATGCTTATTGCCATGAAGTATACTAATAATATAGTGTATTGATTTTTTGGTAGAGGGGGATTCGCGCCAAATGCTTTTTCGTCCGCACGAATCGGCAGGCGCCGCCCTGTTGTTGCCGCGCTAGAGGGTTTGGTTCGTGCGCGAGGCGGTATAGGGGTAATGGAGGGAGTATGACACGTTATATAGACCACCAAAAAATGGGTCGGGGACGTCACGTTTGGCTGGACAGCCATTTCCACTTTTCTTTTGCTGAATATTACAATCCGGATAACATGAACTTCGGCGTGCTCAGGGTTTTGAACGACGATCTGGTGCAACCAGGCACGGGGTTCGACACGCATCCGCATAAAAACATGGAGATCGTTTCATATGTGGTTGAAGGCGAGTTGACGCATCAAGACAGCATGCGCAACAAAAGAGTCCTCACGCGAGGGCAGGTGCAGTACATGAGCGCAGGAACGGGGGTTTGGCACAGCGAACACAATTTGGGAGATAAACTGTTGCGTTTTTTGCAGATATGGATATTGCCCGACCGCGCGGGGTACGAGCCGGATTACGGGGATCATCGTTTTGTATGGGCGGACAGGATAGACCGTTGGTTGCCCATAGCTTCCGGATCGCAGGAGTCGCCCGCGCCCATCCGCGTTCATTCGGACATCAACATAAAAGCCGCGCTTATACAAAAGGGCGGCTCCTTAGAGCTTCTCACGGAGCAGGGAAGGCAGACATACCTTGTGCTCATTGAGGGCGCCGCCGTAGTGGGGGATATCGCGCTGGTAGCTAGGGACGCGCTGGAGATCGTTGAGGAAAACGTCGCGATAACGGCCTCTGAAGACGCGCATCTGATCGCGCTGGAAATGGCCAAGGAGGATTGAGGCGCACAGTCATAGGAACTTGCCTGCGGTTCTGAACGCCTCATATATGAGCGGCAGGGATCTGGCGCCATGGAAAAAGGCGGACAGATCCCTATACCAGCTCATGTTGCATTTGTTGCAGACAGGCAGGAACAGATCCGACTCCTCCATATCGTGTATGCAACCCAACACGTCGGGCAGTTGCATGCATGGGTGCATATTGAAGAACCAGTCCAGAAACATCACGCGAACGCCGCCCCTGCACGGGAATTTCGCGCTTGTTGGCTCTTTTAGGTAGTCTATGATGTTTCTCATGGATCCGGCTAGGTTTATAATGGGGTACTTCCTGGTTTCCTTGAGCGCCGTCGCGACTTCGAGCGCCTGTATGAGGGATTCCTTTGACATGTCTATTCCTTCACCGCCAAGCTCGTACACGTCCGACTCCGAAAAGGTGGGGTAGTTTAGGGAGATATAGTCGAAACCTAGCTCTACGGCTTTCGCGCACACGGCCTCCATTTTATCCGCGTTGCCGTTCCAAATCAGCACGGAGGCCATGGACTGGAGGCCGTCATGTCTTACGGCCGTCAAGGCATTTTCCATTATGCCCATAAGGTTTTCGATTTGCCGGGAGCGGGACAATGTCTCAGGATCCGCAGAGTCGAAAGATATGCTCACTAGGTCGCAACCTGCCGCAGCAAGGCGTTTAGTCATTTCATCGCGAAGCAGCAACTGAGGCGCCGCTATAAGCATGGCGTTGTTTATGTCGCGTTTGCTTGCCTTTTCCACAAACTCAACTATATGCGGGTGCAACAGGGGCTCGCCGCCGGTAAGGCACATATGGGAAACGCCAAAATCCGCCATGCGATCTATCGCAACCAGCGCCTTGTCTTTGTCCACAAAAATCTTTGGCTGTTGCTTCCATATGTTACAAAAAGTGCATCTTGCAATACATGCGTTCGTCACCGCGAATTCAGCGCACCGAAGCTTGCCACTGAGATATTTCATGATGATGTTGCTTTTTTTTGACATATTGCGCCTCCAAGTCCGTTGTCTTTCGGCATTATTCACGCGGGAATCTCGCGAGATACTTGCCAACATTTGCCCGCAGGAGTATAATATTACAGAGCATCATAAAGTATTTTATCACAAAGGAACAAAAAATAAAAGAAATTAAATGATAAAATCAGGGGGTGACAGGCATGAGAACGTGCATACTTATGGGATCTTTAAGAAGCGATGGCAACACGGCGCACCTCGCCAAGTATTTCATGGAACGTATGGGAGAATTAGAGGCGGAAGTCGAGTATGTGGAACTTAGGAACAAAAAGATATATCCATGTGTCGGGTGCAAATGTTGCCAAGACAGGCGTGGAGAATATGGTTGCCCGCAAGAGGACGATGTGGCGGAGATAGTGGACTCGATGCTCAAATCTGATGTCTTGGTTTTTGCAACCCCCATATATACGTGGCAAGCGACGCCTCCTACAAAAGCGTTGATGGATCGAATGTACGGATTGAATAAATACTACGGCAAAGCGCCCCGTGAAGTTCTAAACGTTGGGCAAGCCTATGCGTTGCTTACGTCATGCGGATATGATCCTGACAGAGGCGGAGCGGATCTGCTGGATGAAGTAATGCGGCGTTGGTGCAAGCATTCAGGAACTCAATATAAGGGGATGTATGCTTTTAGAGATAAGGGAGACCCGCAAGCGTTTTCGTCAGCAAAGGCACAAGCCGGCGCCCGTGACTTTGCTGACGAAATAATTAGGACGTGCTCACGTTAGCGAACACGTCCAGGTTAAATTGCTCTTGAGCCCTTTGCCCAAAGGGTTTTAGGAATCCCCTGAAGAGAGACTTAATTTTAGAAATAATTCATAGGGTTCTGGTACACCCCGTTCAGCCTCACCTCGAAATGCAGATGGGCGCCGGTGGCGTTGCCCGTAGTCCCCACCAGGCCGATGAGTTCGCCTTTGCTCACTACCTGGCCCACGGACACCTTTATCTCGCTGCAGTGGGCGTAATAGGTCTCCAGGCCCTTCCCGTGGCTCAAGACCACCAGGTTGCCGTAGGTGCCCTGGTACTGGGCCGTCGTCACCACCCCGTCGTCAGCCGCGTGTATGGGAGTGCCTTTGGGGCTTCTCATGTCCACGCCCTGATGCCTGCGGTTCCCTCTGGAACCGTAAGCCGACGAGACTTCTATCCTGTCAAGGGGGCTCATCAACGAGCCCGTGCCCGTGAACGTGGCCACCGACTTCGTGCCCACGGCTGTCAGCTGGGGCTGCGGGTCGGACACCACCGTGGAGGCGATAAGCGTCGAATCCACCACCAAGCCGTTCTCCTTAGTCAACTGCGTCGTGGTCTCCTTCTTGCCGGGAACCCCTTTGACGAGAACTTTCTGCTGTCCCTTGTACATGTCGGAGGAATTCTCGTATTTCGTCTCGAAGGGGATGCTCTCGGCTTTGCTGGCTATCTCCACCGTCCGCACGGTCACGTAGGGATTGACCTCAAAAAGGTTCAGCTGCTGGCCGATCATGAGCCTCTCAGGCTTCAGCCCCGGGTTCGCCTGCGCCAGCTCGTCCAGCGTCAGGCGGTTCGCCTTGGCGATCTCCCATGCCGTGTCGCCCTTCTCCACCGTGTAGACCTTGGGCTCTTTGCTTCCCGTCAATATGTAGGTGGTGGCCACGCCCTCGTCCGCGACTATCAAGGCGGGGTCAACGGACTGTTCTTCAATAAGCTCCACCTTCTCCGCTATGGAGGAATCGACCAGCTCGTTGTTGTCGCCCACGTAGCTGGCTTTGACACTCTCGAGGATGGCTTCGCCGGATTCCTTCGAGGCGGCGTAAAGCACTGTCTCGCCGTTGACCTTCAACGCCCAGCCGGAGACGGGCTGCCCCTCGGCAGGGGCGCTTTCCTCGGCATCGCCCGCGACAACAGCCGCCGCTTCGGGAGCCGATTCCGTTCCCTTACCGCTAGCGAGAGGCACGCCGCCGAGGCCTTTCGCGCCCGCCGTCAAATCTTCGTAGCCGGCTTTCAGCAAAGCGGCGAAATCCTCATTCGTGACCGCATGCCCGCCGTCCTGCCCGCCGGAGGCCGTCAACGCGGCATAAGCCCCTGTCCGGGCGGCCACGCCCGACGGCGCCACGAAAGCGGCGATACCCCCGGCGCACAGCGCCACGCAAACGACCGCTGCCGCCGCCCGCGCGGCGAAGCGCCGATCCGCCCGCGCCAAAACCGCGACGCGGGAAGCGGAAACATCGATCCTAAACTTATCTTTAATGGAAATAAGGAGTCTTTCAATATCATCGTGGCCACCGGCGGCCACCCTGGCGATGGCCTCTTCCACTTCCGGAGCCCTGTGCCTATATTCACCCGCAAGCCTGTCCGACGACGAAGGCTTTGATCGCGGGTTGCCGCTGGAATCCTCCAGCTGGCTGTCAAGCGGCCTCGCGACCGCCTTTTTTTTCAAAGGATTCAAAAAAGCCATATTTACCTCCCA
>JAIRPE010000012.1 GCA_031257175.1 Eubacteriales Family XIII. Incertae Sedis bacterium
GTTCCAGCGGACGGCATGAGGCAACGCGCCGCCGCAGCAAGCCTTCCTCGCCTACGGCTCGTTAGGCTTGCTGCGGCGGGAAAACCATATCGGGGAAAGATTCCCCCCTTATATGGTTCACATCATTGACAAACGCACAACAGATTAACCACAAAATTTATCCTTTGTATTGACATATATCAAAAACTATGGTATTATATAACATATAATACATATATGTTATATATGAATAGACGGAGGGGCGAAGGCCCCAACCCATTGCGCGTTGAAAGCCGCGCCACGCGGCGCGAACGCGTGAACGCGCGATGAGAGACTAAGCGCGCGCCGCGCGCCGTAACCGCACGAAGAAAACGGTACACTGCACATCGTGCATTGTACACCGAAGTCAGTCACCATAAGGAGGTGAATGTTTTGAAAAAACCCAGACTACTGAGAACCACCCTTTCCATTTGGCTGCTGGCCGCGCTTACCGCGTTCTCCGCGTTCCCTGCGGCGGGCGTGGGCGCGTCCCCCCAGGCGGCGGACGCGGGGGCTCCGACCGTCGTTAAGACAGCCGCGACTTCGGCCGCCGCGCCGGCCCGGCCGTCAGAGCCCGCCCCGTCCTCTCTGCCCGCCCAGGCTGCGGACGAGGCGTCGTGGACGCTCCTGGCCGAAAAAACCTACGACTATATAGAAGCCGAGTTCATTGACTTCGTGGAAGAGGACGAAGCGGCCCACGACGCGGAGCCGTCGGACGAAGAGGCGCCCGCCCTCGGGGAAACCGCCGCCTCGGACTACGCCCCCGGCGGGAACCCCTACGGCGCCACCAAATACGAGCCGCCCCAGGCGGCGGGCAGACTGGCCCGCGCCGCGACGGACACCCTCGCCATAGACTCCGTGGAAGTGGTCTACGGCGGCGAAGTCCAGGCGAAATACCGCCCCGACCTGGTCACCTTAGGGGAGGACGGGAAATACTACACCGCCAAGCGCGACGCCTCCATCACCGACCCGCGCGTTTTCCACGTGAGCGCGGCCTTCGACAACGCGGACGGGAAGGGCGCCCCCTACTTTGACGGCTCCCTGACAGGCCCCGCGCTGGAAGCCGCCTACGCCGCCTTCCTGGAAAAACTCCAGTGGACCTACGGCGGCAAACCCCTCTCCGACTGGAAAAGAGCCTCGGGCTCATCCTGGAACTCCGCCCTGACAGGCCCGCAATTCATCACCGTCGTAGGCTCCAGGCTCCTGAAATCCGAGGGCGGCTACAGGCTGGAGGCGGACGTCCGCTTTGACACGCGGCTGAACGCCCTGGCGGGCGCGAACAACGTGCAGGGCAACGTCCCCTACGTGGGCTACGCCATATCTACCCAGGGCAACAACTCCTTCAGGCCCCAGGAGCTGAACGACATAGTAGGCTCATACGCCCTGACCGTGAAGTACGCGGACCCCGCCGACGAGGCCGCCGACAAGGAAATTGGCGCCAGGCCCGTCAGGCTCACCCTGTACGACTCCTACCTCACATGGAAAGAAGCCGACGCCTGGGCCAGAGACCTCAAAGCGAGGGCCGAGGCCGCGGACGGCGCCATTGGCCGCAACGGCCGCTACGTCAGCGTGCAGTCCCTCACCAAAACCCTGGAGGGCAACGACCTTTGGAACGTGGTGATAGCGGATTCCAAAGCCTCCGTGGAGGAGTACCTGAACGTGACGCGGCCCCTCATGGAAAGCAGCCCCGCCGCGCTGAAAGCCCAGATACCAGGCGGCAATCAGAAAATCCCCCTGTATTTCAGCGTCACCCATTCCGACGAAGTCCCGGGCCCCGACGCGAACGTGCGCGCCGCCGAGATTTTCCTGAACGGGGACGAGCTGTCCTTCGACTCCTTCGACGAGCTGACCAACCACCCCTACACGGTGAACCCCTCCACAGGCGCCCGCCAGACCGTGGGCTACTTCGAGAGGCAGGGGGAGAGCGTCACCCACCATTCCTTCAAAATAGACGACGCCCTGGACAAATTCATCATAGTCATAAACATCACATCCAACCCCGACGGCAGGGATCACCTCCTGCGGGGCAACTACCTGGGCATTGAGCAGAACAGGCAGGCGTCGGGCCACGTGACGGTGGAGTCGGCCGCGGTGGCCGCCGACGTGTTCAAATGGAGCCCCCTCATCGACAACGAGCTGCACGGCTACGTGGCCAACATGCTCCTGATGCCTGGCAGCGGGCCCCACGCCCCCTACTACGAGCATGACCTAGTCTACCCCGACGGCCTGAGGCAGGCGGACGCCATGGGGCGGGCCATCCTGGGCAGCACCCCGCTGAAACGCTTCCTCGTGCCCTTCTACCACTACCAGAGCGGCTGGGACGACGGGGCCACCATCTACGCCCACAATTACAGCGTGCTTTTCGGCGGCATTGGCCAGAACATAGAAATACCCTACGCCAATGAGGACGCCGTGGACGCCTTCCTCACCACCTACAAAGCGATAATTTACGAAATCCTCCAAAACAGGGACAGGCTGTATTCCAACAAGCTGGACGCCCTGATTCGCGCCGTCAACAACATCGACGACCACAACACGGACAAATGGCTCACCAACCCCTTCACGGAGGTTCCCGCCCAGAACATCGAGGAACACTATTCGGGCGACGTGGTGGGGCGGCCCAGACGGACGGACGCGGAGGGGAACGAGCTGAGTTACTTCCCCGACTACTACATCATACCCGTGGACGAAGCCACCCAATTCAACGTGCCCGAGGCGTACAGGGGCCTGGAGCAACTGGAGCGGAGCGGCGCCAAGTTCAGGAGGACCACGAAGGAGACGGAGGTGGGCGGCGTCACCTACCCTGCAGGCACCTACGTCATAGACCTGCGCCAATACTCCAGAAATTACATACACTCGGTGCTGGACGAGGGCTACGACGCCTCCTTTTTCGCCTCCACCTACGCCGAGATAACGGTCAGCCTGCCCGCCCTGCGGGGCTTCAAGAGCGTCCCCCTGTGGAGCAAGGACTTCTTCGCCGACAATTCCGTGCCCGTCAGCGGCGTGGCCAAGCCCCCCCTGCTCCTGTCGGGGGCCTCGGAGTACGTGACCGTCAAGACGGGCAGCACGGACGTGGTGCGCCTGGTCAACCGCCTGCTCAACGCGGGCAAGCCCGTGCGCGTCGTCACCGCCTACACCCCCTACGGCAACATCGGCGATTTCATAGCCAAGAGCGCGGACATAGAAGCGGTGAAGGACGTCAACGTGAACGGCGAGCCTGACCCCATCGGCAAGAAAATCACCGCCGTGGTCAAGGACTTCCCCGAAGGCGAGGCGGGGCTCGCCGCCGTCTCCAAAGCCCTGACGCGGCCCAGGATAGCGGCGGTGGGCTCGCCCATAGCGCCCCAGTACCCCCAGGGCACCAACGTGACGGGGCTGAGGTTCGCGCTGCCGTTCCTGGAATTCCCCGAGGACAGTTACAGCATCTCCACGAACCTGGAGCCCGGCAACGAGGGGCTGGACGGTAAAGGCGTCATATCGGGCTACAACGTCATCTTCAATGACAATGTGAACCTGGCGGCGGGCGGCCTCACCGTGAGCCTGGACGGCAAAATCCGCGAGGGCGTGGCCTACGTGGGCACGAGAACCAACGGGGTGGCCAGCGCCGCGAACCTGACGGGCTTCACCCTGGGCGCCAGGACGAGCGCCCCCAACACCGCCGAGGGCGTGTTCCGCTCCGACGCGCTGCCCACCAGTTCCCTGGTGGCGGCCTACGCCAATGCGGGAATATCCTATTTCGGCACCTCAGGCAGCGGCAATGTGCTGTTCGGCTCCCTGCCCGAGGGGACGAAGCGGCTGATAACCATAGGCCGAGGCGCGGACAACTTCCTGGGCGGCTGGTGGCGCAACGCCGCGAACCTCCCGGGGGGCTACGACTACAGGCTGACCGAGGGCAGGACGACGGCGGTTCAGGGCCTGGCGGGGCCTGACAAGAACGTGCCCGTGACCCTCTTCGGCACCGACGTGTTCTGGCGTGTGAACACCCAGTACTACTGGCCCATACTGGCCCAGGCCATATTCGAGGGCGCGTCGGGCATAACGGACAGGGCGAGGCCCTACGTGAGCGCCGACGCGGCCTCCCGTCCCTGGTCGGGCCAAAGCTACGGGGTCAGCCTCACCGCCTCGGCCTCCGACGCGGAAGGCTCCGCCGCCACCGTGGCGAAGCAGTTCTACAAAATCAGCGCCTCGCCCCGCGAGGCGGCCTACACCGCCGCCGACGGCGGATGGAAGCCCATAACGGGCGGGAAAGCGGAGCTGCCCGCGCTGACGGGCGAGTATTACGTCCACTGGTATGCGGAAAATTCCGACGGCGCGACGAACCAAGGCTCCTACGGCCCCTACCGCCTGGGGCCGAACCTGGTCATAGGCCGCTCCGCCGACGACCCCACAAAGGTCAGCGCGGGATTCAGCGTCCGCAACGAAGGCGCCCAAGCCGCCTCCTACTACTACGTGCTGGCGGTATACGACAAACTAGGGAGGCTGATACAGTGCGACGCCTCCCTGGTGGAAGCGGGCGCGGGTGAGACGGTCTCGGGCAGCCTGTCCCGCCCCCTGGAAGGAGGCGCGACCGCCAAAGCCTTCCTGTGGGATTCCCGCTACGCTCCGCTGTACCCTGCGGCGGAGCTGAGCCTGGGGCAAGACGCCGCAGGCTGAAACGGGGGCCGCGCCTAGGCATGGGCAAGCGAGACATGAGCCTGGCATGACATAGGGCATAGGGCCGCAGAGAGCCGCCGCCCGCCGCGATGGCATAGCCACGATGACACAGTCCACGCGACAGGCGGCGGCCCGAGCGGCTGCCAGACGCCCCAAAGGCGAGGGAGAACCCCCGCCTTTGGTTTTTTTTGCGCGGGCGGGGCGGCTCGTCAGGCAAGAGAAGCGAGGACGGGCGACGGAATACAGTATCTACTATAAACCCGCTTTAAGGTAACACTTTAAGCGCGGATTGGTATTACACCATTCCTGTTACTATCTGGATTTAGTCCAAAAATATTGGGCGGCAGGTATAAAAAGCATGTGCTAATCCGCTTCACGCTGACATTTTTAGGGCGGATTGGCATTAGCCCAAGCCGTTATTTTTCCAATCAAACAAACCCTGCGGATTCGCTTGTATAGAAACCCATATTTTGCAGGGGGGGGGGCAACTCAACGTCGAATTATGGCTAATAATCGAATTATTGCTAGAAATATCTGGAATCAAGCGCGACGCTTCGGCGCAAAACCCGCATACGGCAATTGACAGAGGGAGAGGCATGGTATATACTTGCATATGTAACCGCAACATCTCAAAAACGGCATTTATGGGATCGAGACACATATGATTTATTTAATGTAAATATATGCAATAAAAAACCTTCCCGCGCCGTTGAGAGACAACCGTGCCCCTCATACCCGAAAGAAGCCATGTTATCGGGCGAGGGGGATTTCGCTAACGCCGCTTTGGGGCGGCAGAAGGAGGAAAAATGCGCAAGAAAAAACCACGTCCCGACATAGGGTTCGCGCCCGCCGACCGAGAAGGTCAGGGCGCGGGCGCGGACAATCGGCGAATTTCGGCACGTTCCGCAAAAAACCAACCGAAAACGCCTACCACAACTATACCATATTTCACGTTGGGCCGCAATGGCGCACAGGGCTTCGGGGCGCCAAAACCCGTTCCCCAGGGGGTCGCGTCGGCTAAAAGCGTCGTCCGGCCGCGACGGCGTTTCGCGAGACTGGTTGCGGCTTGCCTCGCTTTGGCGCTGGTTTTGGGGACTGCTCCCGCCGCCCATGCGGCGGCGCCTGAGGTTTTGGCGTACCCCGCCACAGGGGTGACGTCGTCGGGCGCCACCATCTCGGGGTACATCAGCCTGAACAGAGGGCTTAACATCAGGCAGTGCGGCCTTCAGTACAGGCCGTCAGGTTCTTCTTCTTGGACTACCTGCTACACCAAGTACCCCGCTAACGCCAACGACCGCAGTATAGGCCCCTATACGCTCAACGGCCTGGCGTCAGGCACGACCTACTACTACCGCGCCTACGCCATCAACGTGAACGGAGAGCCGGGATATTCCTCGGGTCGCGACTACTTCACCACCGCCGTCAGGTACACCCTCGACCTGTCCAGCTCATCCTGGAGCGCGGGCTCGGGGGCCAGCTACCTCACCGTGAGCGTCACGTCCAACACGACCTGGAGCGCGCCCGCCAGCAACGTTAGCTGGCTGACCGTGACCAACGTGAGCCCGTCGAGCAGGACAGGCAACGGCTCCTTCAGGATAAACGCCGCCGCCAACACGGGGGCGGCCAGGACGGGCACGGTGACGGTCTCCGTGAGCGGGATAACGCGGACGGTGACGGTGAATCAGGCGGCGGGCTTCACCCTCGACCTGTCGCCCTCGGATTTTTACTTGGGTTCGGCGGCGAGCAGCTTTACTGTCAACGTCATTTCCAACACGATTTGGAGCCTTCCCGTCAGCAGCGACACGAGTTGGCTGACCGTGACCAACGTCAACCCCGCAAGCAGAATAGGCAACGGCTCCTTCAAGTTCACCGCCGCGGCCAACACGGGCGCGGCCAGGACGGCGAAAATAACCGTCACGGGCGGCGGGTTCACGCGGAGCATATCCATAAATCAAGCGGCGGCCCCAGTGGCCGTGGACGCGAATAAAATCTACAAACTGCGGAACGCGGCCTCGGGCAGATACCTGAACGTCGCGGGCGGCTACGGCGGCGAGAACGGTATCAACGTAATCCAGAAAGCGAGCGATAACTCGGAGATGGCCCAGGAGTTTCGCGTCATCTACGACAGCGCGAAGTCCGCCTACAGGATATATCCCATATGCAGCAAAAATGGCCGCTATCGCGTCCTGGACATAGTCAAATCCAACAACGCGGTCTTAAACGGCTGCAACGTCCAGACTTACAGGCCGAATGACGACGTGGCCCAGCTTTTCAGGATAGAGGGCGTGGGAAGCGGCAGATACAAGATAACGTCCAACTCCAACACCGCGGTCGCTCTGGCCGCCAACGGCACGGGGGACGGCTCCGAGACAGGGACTAGTTCGGGCTCCGCAGGCAACGTGTTCATGCAGACCTACACGGGCGCCGGCAACCAGCTTTGGTATCTGGAAGAATTCCCTGACAGGCACGAGGAACATTATGCCGCCCTGGGCTTCTCCTACCCCCTGACGGCCTCCAGGATATCCGACGGATACGGGTACAGAATACATCCTACCAGTCGCGAGAGGCAATTCCACGGCGGCACCGACATCCCTGCGGCGGAGGGGACGTTGCTGAGGGCGCCTTTCGATGGCACGGTGGTCAAGATAGGTAATGACGAAAAGTCAATGGGAAATTTCATAATCCTCGAAGCGGACGCAAAAAACGCCTACGGCACCGCGACTAAAGTGAGGGCTGTTTACATGCACATGTTTGAGGAACCGAACAAGACAAATCCCGCCGTCGTGGAGCGCGCTAAAGTGACGACATCCACGGTGATAGGGAAGGTGGGCAAGACAGGGAAAGGAGTGACAGGCGCCCATCTGCACCTGACCATGATAACCGACGGCAGCGAGCGCGTCACTTCCATCAACACGACCAACAACCCGCAGATGTATTACAGTAGCAGCACGTTCACATATGAATAATTAGGTAAAGGAGAATAACTGACATGAAAAAAATCTTTGTTTTCGCGCTCGTACTGGCGTTGCTCGCGACGGCGCCCTCCTGCTCCACGGCTCCCAAGGGCGGCCCGACGGCCGATGGCGCGGTCGCGGACGGACAGGTTT
>JAIRPE010000081.1 GCA_031257175.1 Eubacteriales Family XIII. Incertae Sedis bacterium
AAGACCCTGGACAAGGCGAGGGCGCTGAGCGAGACGCGCCGCGCCAGGGGCCTGGATTTCAAGATACAGGTGGACGGCGGCGTGAATATGGAAAACGCGAAGGCCCTGGCCCAGGCAGGCGTGGATATTTTCGTGGCAGGCGTGTCGGTGTTCCGCGCCAAGGATATCGGGGGATGGGTTCGGGGGTTTTTGGAACGCGCCAGACAGGGCGCGTCCTCGGATTAGCGGTTCCGGGAGCGCACGGGGCGAACCCGCGCCGTCGTGGCAGGGAGTTGGCGACCGCCGTGGCGCATCGGTCGGAACAGGATTGCTTTGTGGACGTGGACATAAGTCTTTTTTGTGTCGAAGACCGTCGTCCTGTCCGACGGGAAATCTTCGGCTAAGGGATTTCGAGTCAACACTAGGATTGTCGGAACGGTAAAACCAACGGGAAGAAAGGATGGTCATAGGTTATGATATGGAATGAGCCAAGGGAATGTATGGGAAGGGACGAAATGACGAACCTCCAGAGCAGTCGGCTGCGTACCACGGTTGCGCGAGTTTATCACAACGTGCCTTTCTACAGGACGAAGATGCAGGAAATAGGTATTGAGCCTGGGGACGTCAGAGGTATTGAAGATATAGAGAAACTGCCGTTCACCACAAAGCAGGATCTGAGAGATACGTATCCCTTCGGATTGGCGGCATTGCCGAACAGCGAATTCGTGCGGATACATGCCTCTTCAGGCACTACCGGAAAGCCTACGGCCATACCTCATTCGCGCAAGGATTTGGAGATGTTCTCGGAATGCGTTGCTCGGGCGCTGTGTTGCGCGGGCGTGACTAAAGACGACACAGTTCAGGTATCGTATGGCTACGGACTGTTCACGGGAGGATTGGGCGCCCACGACGGGGCTACGAAGCTGGGGGCGACTGTCATTCCTGCTTCTGGCGGGAATACCAGAAACCAAATAACTCTGCTGAAGGATTTTGGCAGCACTGTTTTGGCATGCACGCCGTCGTACGCGCTGTTCATAGCGGAGGCGGTGGCTGAGGCGGGTATCGATCCGGCCACTCTGCCGTTGCGCATAGGGGAATTCGGTGCGGAACCGTGGTCTGCCGAGATGAGGGCCAAGATAGAGGAAGGGCTCGGGATAAAGGCATATGACATTTATGGACTGAGCGAAGTGATGGGCCCCGGCATTTCGAACAGTTGCGTCGTTCAGGACGGTTTGCATATAGCGGAGGATCACTTCCTGCCGGAAATATTGGACACTGAGACGCTAAAGCCCGTTGCCGCAGGTCGGCAGGGGGAGCTGGTGTTCACGCATTTGACTAAGGAAGCCATGCCTCTGTTGCGCTACAGGACGCGGGACATCTCCAGCCTGAACTACGCGCTTTGCGATTGCGGTCGAACGAACGTCAGGATGTCCAAGGTTGTTGGCCGTTCAGACGACATGCTCATCATCCGCGGAGTGAACGTGTTTCCTTCCCAGATCGAGAGCGTGCTGCTGGAAATTCCTGAGGCGAAGCCCTACTACATGATAGTAGTGGACAGGGAAGGGATATTGGACACGCTGGAGGTTCAAGTTGAGATAGACGAGCGGTTTTTCTCGGATGAAATAGCGCGTATCGACGTGGTAAGGGGCAAGCTGAAGCATGCTTTAGACAACGCGTTGCGAATTAGCGTGAAAGTTACCCTGGTGGAGCATAAAACAATACAGAGAACGGAAGGGAAGGCCAAACGCGTAATAGACAAGCGTAAGCTGTAGGGGATTTTCTAAGAACCGTCGCATCCGTGTAACGTTCTTCTGTTGGAGGCGGCGACCGGAACCCGCCGACAGCCGCAGGGTTGCCTGGTTCCGCCGATGAGATGCGCGGGCGCGCGGCGGCGAAACATACTGGCGGACGGTCTTTGAATAGCGGAGGGAAAAAGATGATTATTAAACAGCTTTCGGTGTTTTTGGAAAACGCCACAGGACATTTTTTAGGCATATCGACCTGCCTTGGGAAGGCGGGGGTGAACATCTCCGCGTTAAGCTTGGCGGAAACGGCTGAGTACGGCATCGCGCGCATGATAGTGGACGATGAGAAAAAAGGCGCTGAAGCATTGCGGGAGGCCGGGTACAATGTAAATTTGGCGGACGTGATCGGCATGAATATTCCTGACGCGCCTGGGGCGTTAAGCGAAGTGTTGGCAAAGCTGGCTGCTGGCGGAGTGAACGTATCATATATATACGGGTATTCGTCTGAAGGCTCGGCTAACCTAGTTCTGAAGGTCGGCGACCCCGAGGAGGCATGTAAGTTGTTGAAGTGAAACAAAGGGGGAGCGCCTTTCGACGCTTCCCCTTTGTCATTTTGTTCGATGCGCTATTATCTTCACTCCCCGTGCCCTTAGTCGCGCCGTCCATACCGAGGCCGTAGATCATGCTGCGCCCGGACACGACTAATCCACCTCTATGATAAGGTTTGGTATCCAATCTTATTGTTCACTTTTTAACGTCCAAAATATAAAATGGCCGCTGGGACGCCTTATCGCGCTTTCCGGCTATTATTTTCTGGAAACCAGTCATTTCAAAACGTCCACGCATCGTGTCGAATAATGTGCGTATTCTATGCATATTGCTCCACCTAGTAAATGTTGCGCTGAAACCAACCACTTCGGCGAGGATTTTTTTTCGTCGGGCAAGGCGGCGGGTTCCGCTAACGTGGGGCTACGCCCCACTCCTACGCTCACTTCGCTCGCTTCGCTGTCCGTTTTTCCTGCCGCGCTGAAGCGCGGGGCAAAAAGGCAACTCAGTCCGACGGAAAAAAACCGGCGAACGCGCGATGTTTAGTCGGCGGAGCAATAACATGATTTTACATTCCATACAAGCCGGATACAAAACCTTACTTCATATATCCAATTATTTTTCCTTCCCCACACAACCCTATTGACCTATCGGGTCAACACGTGATATTATGTTATTGACCGATCCGGTCAACATCCCTGCGGCGCGCCGCCGCAGGAAGCGGATTGGCAGATACTATCTTCCGGCGCCTGTCCAATAGTTTTGGGCGGGATTTAAAAAAGGATAAGTGGAAGGATGAAAGACGCGCCGAAAAAAGGCGGGGCGGCCAAAACGGGACGGGCCAAGGACGCGGCCAAGCTGGAACGGGTCATCGACGCGGCCATAACCGAGTTCGCCCTGCACGGCTACAAAAAGGCCAACACGAACCGCATAGTCGAGAAGGCCGGCATATCCAAGGGCCTGCTCTTCCACTACTTCGGCAGCAAGAAGGAGCTGTACCTCTACCTGTACGACTACGCCGTGCGCATGGTGGTGGAAGAGGTGGTGGAGCGCTTCGACGTGACCGAGAGGGACATTTTCAAGCGCTGGAAAGCCGGGGCCAGGATAAAATTCGCCCTTATGCGCAAAAACCCCATGCTTTTCGAGTTCATCCTGGACGCCTACCTGAGGGCGAGCGACGAAGTGAAAGGGAGCATCGACACTTCCACCCTTTCCTGGATGGCCTGGAGCAGCGAGCGGGCGTTGGCGAGTGCGGACCTCTCCCTGTTCCGCGACGGCGTGGACCCGCGCAAGGCATTGGAAATAGTGTACTGGTGCCAGGAGGGCTATTCAAAAAAATGGCTCAACCCGGAGAATCGGCTGGATTACTACGAAAAAAGGCAGGAAGAGATGGTGGAGGGCCTCTTCGAGTATCTCGACTTGCTGAAAGAGGTGTTCTACAAATGATTGGAGCGGCGATGGGAAACGAGGCGGCGCGGGACGGCGCCAGGATAGGCGGCCCCATCCTCAGGGCGGACGGGCTGACGAAGGACTACCAGATGGGCGAGGTCACGGTGCGCGCCCTGAAAGACGCCAGCTTTGAGATAAACGAGGGCGAGTTCGTGGTGATTCTCGGCCCCAGCGGCAGCGGCAAAAGCACGCTGCTCAACATACTGGGCGGCATGGACTCCCCCACCGCAGGCCGCTTTTTCATGGGCGGCGACGACATCTCGGCCTACGACGACAGGCGGCTCACGGAATATAGACGGTATTCCGTGGGCTTCGTGTTCCAATTCTACAATTTGATGCCGAACCTCACGGCCAGGGAGAACGTGGAGCTGGCCACCGAGATTTCCCTAGACCCCATGGACATCGGCGATATCATGGGGCGCGTGGGCCTGGGCGAGCGGGAGGACCACTTCCCCTCACAGCTCTCGGGCGGGGAGCAGCAACGGGTCTCCATAGCCAGGGCCATTGCCAAGAACCCCAAGGCGCTGCTGTGTGACGAGCCCACGGGCGCGCTGGACTTCAAGACCGGCGTTTCCATACTGCAATTGCTGAAGGACGTGAACAGGGACCTGCGCATGACGGTGATAGTGATAACCCACAACTCGGACATCGCGGGCATGGGCGACAGGGTGATCCGCATACGCAGCGGCGAGATTATAGAAAATTCGGTGAACACTGAGCCGGTGGAGCCTAAGGACATCCGCTGGTAGGGAGAGGCGGCTCGGCCTACGGCGCCTTCCCGCGCTCGGCAACGGTGGCATTGCGATGAGGACAATAGACAAAAGGCTGTTCAGAATGATGAGAGGCACGCTGGGGCAATTCGTCGCGGTGGCGACGGTTCTGGCGATCGGCCTGATTATGTACATGGCGCTCAGCATCTCCTCCGTCAATCTTGAGGAGAACATGCAGAGGTTTTACGCCAACAGCAATTTCGCGGACTTAAGCAGCGAGGTCGAGCGGGTCAGCCGACGGGTCGTCAGCGAATTGGAGGGCGTGGACGGAGTAGTCCTGGCTGAGGGGCGCGTGTCAGTCACCGTGCCGCTTTTGGGGACGGGGGACGAGGCGGACGACGCGGGGCGCCGCGCCAGGGTGAGGGCGCTGACCGTCTCCCAGGACTCGGAGATAAACAGGCTGCTGGTCAACAAGGGGACGGCGCTGACGAAGGGCAGCCGGGAGGCGCTGGTCATAAAGCAATTCGCCGAGGCGAGGGGGCTGGACGTGGGGGACAGCCTGAGGCTGCAGATAGAAGGCCGCGCCGTGGATTTCTCCGTGGCGGGCATAGTGTCCAGCCCCGAGTTCGTCTACCTGGTAGACCCGGAGCAGGGGGTCTTGCCCGACAACGCCAATTACGGCGTCATCTATGTGGACGAATGGCTGGGGCAGCGGCTCTTCGGCTTCTCGGGCGCCTATAACGACATACTCATGAAGCTGGAGCGGGGGATATCCCCCTCGAAGCTGGATGCCGTCGTGGAGCGGCTGGAGAGCCGATTGGATCCTTTCGGGTCCCACGGCGTGGTGAAGCGGAAGAATCAGACCAGCGACGCCATCATGAGGACGGAGATAGATCAGCTGAAAAGAATGTCGTCGGCGCTGCCCATGATATTCCTGCTCATCGCGGCGCTGATCCTGGCCATGATGCTGGGGCGCATGGTTAAGAAGGACAGGCAGCAGATTGGCATAATGAAGGCTTTGGGATATTCCTCGCGGGAGGTGGTGAGCCATTACGCGAAGTACGCGTTGCTGGTGGGCCTCACGGGCGGCGCTGCGGGGGCTTTGCTGGGCCTGGCGCTGGCGGGGAGCCTCAGTTCCTATTACATGGTCTATTTCAACCTGCCGGATTTGGGCAGCGTCACGAGATACGAGTACGTGCCCCTGGCCATCCTCGCGGCTTGCGCGTTCTGCCTGGCGGCGGGGCTGTTCGGGTCCAGGGGCGCGGCGCGGATAATGCCTGCGGAGTCCATGACGGCGGAGGCGCCCAAGCCGGGCAAACGGATATTGCTCCAGCGGCTTGGCCCTCTGTGGCGGCGATTGTCATTCAGCAGCAAGATGGCCATGAAAAACATTTTTCGCAACAAGAAGCGCACGGCTTTCGTGCTGGTGGGCGTGTTGGTCAGCTACGCCATGATGGTGTTCTGCCTGTCCATGCCGGCGGTCATGGAGGACATGATGGGGCAAGGGCTGAAGGAATTCCAGGCGATGGACTACAACGTGGCTTTCAAGCGCCCCATATCGGACAAGGCCGCGCTCGACATCCCCCATTACGTGGACGACGTGGACGGGATAGAATGCAAGATAGAGTATCCTTTCAAGCTGTCCAGCGGCCAGAGGGAGATGAATCTGTCCGTTATCGGGCTGGACGGCGGCACCATGTTCTACCGCTTCAGGACGAAGGAGGGGCGGGCCGTGCCGTTGCCTGAGGAAGGGGCGCTGATAAGCGACCAGGTGGCCAGGAAGCTGGGCGTGGGCGTGGGAGACCGAGTGCTGCTCCACTCCTACCTGTCGGAGAAGGACGACCTGTGGGTGCGGGTGGAGGGCGTGGTCTATCAGGCCATGGGCGTGAACGCGTACATGAACAGGGAGGTTCTGGCAAAGAGCTTCTTTTCCCCGGGCGCCGCGACGGGCGTCCTTATGAACAGTCCCGACCCGAGGGCCACGGAAAAGCTGATGAGGTTGCCGGCCGTGGCGTCGGTGACTTCCCTGGCTTCCGTCGTGTCGCTTTTTCAGGAATACACCGCCCTGATGAACGTGTTCGTGCTGGTGATGCTGGCGCTGTCCGGGACGCTGGGCTTCGCCATCGTGTACAACGCCGCCATCATAAGCCTGGGGGAGAGGGAGACTGAATTCGCGTCAATGAGGATTTTGGGATTCTCGAGAGTAGAGATTTTCAAGCTGTCATTGAAGGAGAACAACGTGGTGGCGATAGCGGGGGCGGCGTTGGGCATACCTCTGGCCAATCTGTTCATGATGTACGCCTCCGACGTGTTCAGCACGGAACAGTACTCCATGCAGCTGCGCGCAGGGCCGGCGATCTACCTTCAAGGCTTGGCGGCTACGGCGTTTTTCATAACGCTGGCGCAAATAGCCACCTACGAGAAGATAAAGAGCCTGGATTTCATGGCGGCGCTGAAGAACAGGGCGTGACGGCCTGGGGCGGCGTGACGGCCTAAGGTGATGATGGATAAGGGAGAAGCATGATGAAAAGCAAAGCGGGCAAGAAGAAGAGAGGGCTGCTGAAATTAGCCATAACGATATTGGCGCTCGCCGCGGCCGCGGCCGGAGGCGCCTACGCATGGACGCTTTCCGGCGTCATCCCTGTGGAGGCGGAGGCGGTGCGCCTAGGGGACGTGGAGGAGCTTATCAAGGACAGCGGCACGGTGGCGTCCAGCCGCGTGAGCCTGGTGGCCGCGAAGGCGAGCTATGCGGTGAAGGAGGTCTACCATCAGGTGGGGGACGCGGTATCAGAGGGAGCCCTCCTGCTGACCACGGATTTGCGGATCGGCGGCGAGGACGTGAGGAGCATGGAATCCCAGGCGGCGGGCCTAAACGCCCAGCTGGAGCAGGCCAGGGAGGCGGAGGCCAGGCAACTGGCCCTCTACGAGAGCGGAGCCGCCAGCAAGAGCGAGCATGACGCGGCGGTCACGGCGGTGAGGGGGCTGGAGGCGCAGTTGGAGGCGTTGCGGCATTCCATCAGCGGCGCCAGGGGGAACATACAGAGCGACAGGGTGACGGCGCCTGCCGACGGGGTGGTGACGGAGGTGTTCGTGGCCAAGAACGACAACGTGATGGCGGGCGCCAGCCTGATGGAAATCGCCGATTTAAGCGACCTGTACATAAAGGCGGAGCTTATAGCCGACGACGCGGCCAAGGTCTCCCCAGGCGACAGGGTGACGATCCCGTCGCGGCCCGACTTGACCGCCCAGGTGACTAAAATCGCGCCAAAGGCGTCCGAGAGCGTGTCAGACCTAGGCATAGCCCAAAAGCGGGTGGAGGTGCGCGTTGACGCGGATTCCGCCGAAGGGTTCATCCTGGGCGCGGATATGGACATACACATAGTCACGGAGGAAAGGGCGGGCGTCCTGGTGGCGCCGAAGAAGGCGGTGACGTCCATCGACGGGAGCTACTACGTGTACGTGCTGGAGGGCGAGATCGCGGAGCTGCGCCCCGTGAAGGTGGGAATCAAGGGGGACGACGCCTACGAAATCACGGAGGGGCTAAGGGAAGGGGAACTGGTGGCGCTCTCGCCCGACGAGGCGCTGCGGGACGGGAGCAGGGTGCGGGTGGGGTAGGGGCGTTGCCTTTGATGGCGAGGTGTG
>JAIRPE010000111.1 GCA_031257175.1 Eubacteriales Family XIII. Incertae Sedis bacterium
CCTGCGTGCTTTATCCCGCAGGGACGACCCACCGTCAGATGAGCGACGAGCAGCTGAAGGAGGCAGGCGTCGGCGCCGACCTGATACGACTGTCGGTCGGCCTGGAAAGCGCCGAGGACATAATAGCCGACCTGGCGCAGGCGCTGGGCGGGGCGTGAGGGGGGACGTTTTTCCTATCCCTGTTTTTCTTATTTGCCGACTGGACTACTGTTTGCAGAAAGGACGGAACATTAAAAAGACATACAATTTCAACTTCTCAGGTGAATAGAAGCAATTTTGCGGCCCTGGATGTTTATACCAATCATTTTCCAAATTCCGCCCAAAATCAAGGGGCGGAATTTGGAAGATAGTATCTACTGATACGCTTCAAAATAATGCTTTAAACGCGGATTGGTATTGGGCGCGTATTGCATATGTGATACCGTCTATGTTAAGATATGTACACAGCGCTGAGAGCATTGGCTTATGTTGCGCTCTCCTCAAAAGATAGGTGTCTTTGCGGTCTTTTTCCGCCATGCGCTGTTGGAAAGTGCTGCGGATCTGTCGAGTCGTCCGCGTTTTGCGCATGGCTTGGCGAAAAAATCTTCGCGAATCCAGTCTATATTTTAAGGAGGGGACAGTATTAGGGCAGAGGCAGTCGGCTCGGATTCTTTGGAGCAATAATCAAGAAAGGAGGGAAGCGCGCGC
Organism: Eubacteriales Family XIII. Incertae Sedis bacterium; assembly: GCA_031257175.1. Classification (GTDB taxonomy): domain Bacteria; phylum Bacillota; class Clostridia; order Peptostreptococcales; family Anaerovoracaceae; genus JAIRPE01. Next base: position 688 of record JAIRPE010000111.1, read on the forward strand.
TGATTCGAACCCACGCAAGATCGAAATGCAGTCCTGCAAAAAACATTATCCAAGGCAAGCTAACGGAAGGAGAATTCTAATGAAAAAGCAAAGCAGACTTTTGATCGCGCTCGTGCTGGTGACAATGCTCGTCGGGCTGTTCCCCTTGAACGCTTCCGCCGCCAACCCGTTCCTGCCTCTATGGGAACGCGTCCCGGACGGTGAGCCGCGGGTGTTCACGGATCCTGAGACCGGCGAAGAACGCTTGTATGTCTACGGCTCGCATGACTCTCGTATCAGCGGTTATTGCGGCCCCGATCATGTCGTGTGGTCTGCTCCGGTGAACGATCCGAATAATTGGCGTTACGATGGCGAAGCTTTTCATGTTGATCAATTGAACGGAGCGAATTACGTTGACCGGGACGGAGTGACCAAGCAGCTCATAGTGGACGTGGACGCAAATCTTAGAGTTATGCTGTATGCGCCTGACGTGGTTTATCATCCGGAAAATAAAAAGTATTACATGTACGTTTTCGTCGATGGCATGTGGCATGTCAATCCGGATCCGCCGGCGGGCTTGAACAGGCGCAGGCATCCCATGTTCGTCGTTTCTAGCGACAGCCCGGCGGGACCTTTCAGGGATCCTAAGTTTGTGACGCTCGCTTTCGATCCGGCGGTATTGGTGGACACCGCCAAGAATGAGGACGGCAAATCCCGCGTCTATTTGTACTATACTCCTGAAGAGACCAGAAATTTGTACGCATGTGAATTGGATCCTGACGATATGGCCACAATACTCCCGGACACATTGCATTATCCCCTGCTGGAGACGGGCCAGGCGCCCAAAAACACCATGCCTGATTGGGTCGCGCCGTTCCACATGTTTGAGGGGTCGTCCATACGGAAAGTAGGCGACACATATCTTTTGGCTTACTGTCGGGCGGTTCGAGCGACTCAGACCGCTACCACAGGTATAAGCGAAATTGGCTGGGCCTACAGCGACAACCCGTTCGGGGATCCGGCGCAAGGCAGCCCATGGACTTTTGGCGGGGTAGTAGTAGATAACAGGGGCGAGCAAGTAGCAGACCCATATACAGGCGCACTGGGGACGTATACTTTCACCGGAGGGAACGTCCATGGCGGCATGGCTGAAGTCAATGGCCAGTGGTACCAAATATTCCACCGCAGCACCAACATCAGCAGCAAAAGACAGGCGATGGCGGAACCCTTTAACCTTCGTTTCGTGGACGGTAAGCCGGTGATCGATCAAGTCGAGCTGACCTCGCAGGGGTTTGAGATCGACGGTTTGGATCCTTTTAAAGAGCAGTACGCCGGATACGCTTGTTACATCCTTCCGGCCAGCGGCGCCGCCTCCCCGCAGTTCTTCAGCCAGAATAACGACGCCAGCCTGAATTTTGATCCGAACGCCCCGCGAAACGATTGGTATCCCGTGATGAACATTCGGAACAGGTCGTGGCTAGGCTATAAATACTTTAACTTTGGCGCGGGGGTCGCGGGCGCGGGACAAATCAAGCTGGTTCTGACGCTGCTCGAAAAAGCCGCCGGAACCGTAAATATTTATGTCGGCGACCCGAAGACGAAGTTCAGCGATCCGGAACAGCCCAAGACGCTTATCGGCACGATGGAACTTAACGGCGCCGGCAGTGCGGCGCATACGGTGGCGGCCATAGTCGATAAGGAGAAGCTGGTGGGCAAGAAAGGAATATACCTCGAATTCCTTTCCGAACGGTCAGGTGAGATATGCCAGATCAACAAGCTGCAGTTTAAGCTGGACGCTGTCGCGGGAATCACGGCGCCTGAGGTTCTGGACACCGTGAATGACGAGACAATAAGCTATGGCGTCAGCGTAAGCAATCTGGCCGATACTAATCTCTTTGAGATTACGGCCAAATTCGACAGCGAGAACCTTGCCTATGAGGACAGCGTTTTGGAACTCCCCGATTCTGACAACGCGCAGTTTTTAGGCGCGCCTGCCTACGATCCCGACACAGGCGTTTATAAGGCGACCGTTGTAAAGCTGCAACAGGGCGCGCTCTTCGACTATTCCGAATTGACGAAGCTCTTGACTGTGAACTTCACGCCAAAAGCGGCTATAGCGGACGCGGCCGAGGTCAGCGCGGAATTGCTGTCATTCGAATACCAGCAAATCCAGGAAGACGGAGTTGACGCGGCGCCCGCTTATGCCGCGCTCGAGCCGTCCCGCGCGGCCACAGCGGTAACGACCCATAAGCGTTTTGACTTTAACAATGACGGCAAGATAAATATGAGCGATATCTCATTGATAGTCTATAATTATTACCTGTCAAAGACGGGAGACGACGGATGGGACAGAGCTCGACCTTTTGACGCCAATAGGGACGGCTTTGTCAACGTGGTTGATATTTTGATCATTTGCAGTTACTTCAACTGACAAGCTAACGCCTGGCGCACCTTCAAATATTTAACTTCTACAGCCGTCGCGTGTTTTTAGCGGCGGCTGTGGGGCAACAAGGAAAGCGAGAAAAAACATGAAGAGAATTATCGCAATTATAGCAGCTGTCGTCCTGGCGGCGGGCATCGTCGCTCCGGCGGCGCGCGCGGAGGTTGTCGGTGCGCTGGATTACAGCGTGTCCACGACGAACGTGGGCCTGACTGCGGCCGGCGTCGGCAGCTTCGCCGTGACCGTGCCTGCGGCGGCTGCCTACGGCAGCGTGGAGTTCGTGGTTCGGATGCCCGATGGAGCCGTTATTGATTCGGTTGGCTACAGCCTGACGGAGGCGAATAAAATCGGCCCGACGTCGCGTCCGTCCGAAAAGGATATTTTGTATTTTTCGTGTTATTCGACGGAAGGAAATATCTATACGGAACCGTTGACATGTACCATTAACGTCAAATATGCCGGTTCGGCGCAAACAACTCTTGTCGTAAAAGAAATAAGACAAACCAGAATTATTAGCAGCGGCCTTGCAGTCAAAAACGAAGATTTGCTTTCGAACAAAGAGACCGTCATAAACCTGATCCCTTACAGCGTTGATAAACCAGGGCCTCCGAATTCTTCCAATAACACGGGCGCGAGTCCCGGAAGCGGGAGCGGGGTGGTTCCGACAGGCGGGCAAACCGCCGAAATCATGGATACAGTCACGCCGTTGGCGGCGCAGCCGTTTGCGGACGTGAGAGAGGGCGATTGGTTTTACGGGGACGTGGTATATATGTGGGGAAATCGGCTGATGAACGGTACGTCAGGGGATCAGTTCAGCCCCAATTCGACGCTGACGCGCGGCATGGCGGTCACTGTGCTGTATCGTATCGAGAACATGCCGGCCATCACGGAGCCGAACGCTTCGTTTCTCGACGTGGCTGTCGGCCAATACTACACGGATGCTGTGACATGGGCCGTGAACAAAGGTATAGTCCTCGGCTATGGAGACGGCAATTTTGGCCCGAACGACAATGTAACACGGGAACAATTGGCAACACTCATTTACAGATACCAACGGCTTACGGGGAACGTGCCGCCCGATACAAAAAGTGAGGCGGTTTTTTCCGACGGCGCCAGTATCAGCGACTACGCAAGGGAGGCTGTTGGTAAGCTGGTTCTCCAGGGAATTGTCTATGGTAAGCCCGACAACCTGTTCGTTCCGAAAGGGAGCGCCACTCGCGCCGAATTTGCGGCCATGTTGCACAGGTTGCTGGAAACTGCGAAAAGTTAGCATGGAGACGGGCCACGTGTTTAAAACTATAAAGAATGAGACGGAAGCCGCGGCGTTCGGCGTGTCGATAGGGGAAAAACTGAAACCTGGCGCGGTGGTCGGGCTAGTCGGCGATTTGGGGGCAGGGAAGACCACCCTTGTAAAGGCCATAGCGCGAGGTTTGGAGATCGAAGAGGAAGTCACCAGCCCTACGTTCACCATTATGCGCGTTTATGAAGGCGGGCGGCTTCCTCTGTACCATTTCGACGTTTACAGGCTGTCGTCGCCGGAAGAATTGCGCGAACTCGACTACGAGGATTATTTTTACGGCGACGGCGTGACAGTGGTGGAATGGGCCGATTTGGTAGAAACGTCGCTCCCTGAGGATGCGATAATCATAAATATTGAGTACTGCCAAGGCGAAAATCCGAACACGGAAGAGAGGATATATTCTTGCCATGTTGATCCTTGCTATTGATACAACCGGAAATAAGGCTTCTGTCGCTATTGGCGGCAGGAACGGCGTTATCGCGGAAGAACGGGCGAATGAGGACTTGAATCATTTAAAGGGGCTGACTCTTATGGCGGACGCCATTATCAAGGGAAACGGCTATACGTATGAAGATGTAAAATTTATCGCTGTCTCCGAAGGACCGGGTTCTTTTACAGGGATACGGATAGGCGTGTCCACGGCCCGCGCCTTGGCGCAGGCATGGGGCCTCCAGACAGTGAGCGTGCCCACTCTGACAAGCTTTGTACACAATGCGCCTGGGTATGGCGGTATCGTATGCCCGTTGTTTGACGCCAGAAGAGAGCAGGTATATTGCGGGCTCTATCGGTTGGGCCAAAACAGGACGGCAGACGGAGCGCAGTCGTGTCTCGCGCCGTTGACGGAGTTTGGCGCCGACATATATGGCGAAGCTGAAATTTTGGCTCCTGGCGCCGCTAGGAGTCTAGGCGAGATCAGAGGGATTTTGGAAGTGGCGGATGCTTCTCGGACTGATTCTGAGGTGATGTTTTTCGGAGACGGGCTCGACAGATATGCGGAAGATATATCCGAGTGGGCGAGCGGTTTTGAAAATCTCACGGCGCGTTTTGCCGAAGGAGAAACGAGATATCAGCGAGCTGCTTCGATCATAAAAATGGCGTACGGCATGATAGCGAGAGGAGAAACCGTGTCGTATGACGCGCTGAAACCCGTTTATTTGAGAAAGGCGGAAGCGGAACGAAAGTTGGAACAACAACGTTTAACCGACGCCAAATAATACTAAGCCGAAGTGGTTTCAGCGCAACAATCAGTCGGTGGAGCAATAAAATGTTGCCTTGAAGAGGATTAGCAGATGCCATCTTCCGACATCCTCCCAATAGTTTTGGGGGGATGTTAAAAAAGGATGAGCATAAGGGTTGGGGCGTGAGCCGGATGCGCAAAGGGAGGCCGCTTGGAACTAAGCGGCCTCCCTTTTGGCGTGTTTCGCGTCTGAGCTTCAGACAAGCTGACGTTGAAACAAATGCGTGTTCTCGGAGCGCTTCCCCTATAAGGGCGCGCCTTGTCAGCCCTGGAGCAGCTGGAGTATGCCCTGCGGCATGGCGTTCGCCTGAGCCAGCATGGACTGGGCCGCCTGGGAGAGGATGCTGCTCTTCGTGAACTCCATCATCTCCTTCGCCATGTCCACGTCCCTTATCCGCGATTCGGAGGCGGACAGGTTCTCCGACGTGACGCCCAGGTTCTTTACGGTGTGATCCAGCCTGTTCATGATGGCACCCATCTTCGACCTTTCGGAGGACACCTTGTTGATGGCCGAATCCACGCTGGTGATGGCCACTTCCGAAAGCTTTTGCGTGGTCAGATCCACCAGGTTTATGCCCAGAGCCTTCGACGAGGCGTCCAATATGGAGATTTTCATGGTCTGCCCCTCGTTGGAGCCTATGTGCAACGTCAGCGAGTCGTCTTTCAGCGTCAATTGCACGCCGCTGGTTGTCAAGCCTACCGAGCCTTGGAACTGCAGGCCGCCCAGATTCAGGTAGCCGCCCTTGTAGCCGTCCAGCGTCAGGTTCACCGTCGTCGTGTCCGGTCTTGTGAGCGAAATGGTGGCCGTGTCAACCTGCGCCGTGAAGGACAGATATCCGCTGTCGCTGATCTTCATCTTCGACAGATCGAATTGAACGCCTATCTCATCGAAAATGACTTTATCCGCGCCGGTCTGGAAAGACTTGACCTGATAATGGCCGTCCGGCCCGTGGAGGGTCAAATCATAGCTACCGCTGGTGTTCTTCGCGAAATCCAGCCTGTAGTTGCCGTACAAGGCGCCTATGCCGGTCAGGGCGCCGCTGGAGTCTTTCGTGTCTTTCATCAGGACTATATCCCCTGTTCCGGCCACTGACACATTGCCGCCGGTCATGGTGACGTCGCCTGCGCCTGACGAGATGGTGCTGCCGGTAACGCCAATGTTTGAATAACTGATGGCTGTCAGCGTCACGGTGCCAAAGCCCGCATTGGTTATCAGGTACCTGCCCGCGTCCATGCCTATGCCCGCCACCGTGAATGTTATCTTAGTCCCGGGGTCGGCAGTGGCCGTAGCGCCCTTGGTGCCGTTCAGGAGCTTCATGGTGTTGAACTCCGTGTCCCTTGAAATCCTGTCTATTTCTTGCTTGAGTTGCTCTATTTCCTTCTGTATCTCAGTTCTGTCAAAATCCGTGTTGGTGTCATTGGCCGACTGCACCGCCAGTTCCTTCATCCTCTGCAATATGCTGTGGGTCTCGTTCAGAGCCCCTTCAGCCACCTGTAGCAGCGACTGGCCGTCTTTGGCGTTCCTGCTGGCCTGGTCGAGGCCCCTGATCTGGCTTCTCATCTTCTCTGATATCGCCAGGCCGGCCGCGTCGTCGCCGGCATTGTTTATGCGCAGGCCGGACGAGAGCTTGGCCAGCGACTTCGTGGTGTTCTCCCTGTTCATGGTCAGAGAGCGGTAAGTGTTTAACGCCGGAATGTTATGGTTGATAATCATCCTATATCCCTCCTTGATAATGCGCCGATGTCCTTATCGGCCTGTCAATGGCGCCGCCTCCGTCTCTTCTCTCTGGAGGCGCCAGGGTTGCCCGCCATACTCGGAGCGGGCGTCCCGCCTTGGTTTCATTTAAGCCCTGCCGCTTACACACCATTTATCGGACGTGGGCGGGGCGACTTTAGGGGAATGGGAGGAAAAATATCAAAAAAACCTCAGAACCATGCGGGTTCTAGAGGTTTTACACGTGTCATAAACTATATAATTTCGACCATGAGGCGGAATACTTTAGTGATTCGAGTAAAAAATTGCCGTTTTCATCAAATCACCCTATCCGCAACAGCTATCGTGCCTTCGCAGGCGCCGCCGTGCCTTAACCCCCCGCCCCTACCCGCAGCAAATTATAAACCACCATCGCCGCTTCCGCGTTGGTCAGCGTTTTGCCGCCGTTGAAATTCCCCGCCGTGTCGCCCTTCATCACTTCCAGGGCCTTTGCCACCGCCACGTAGCCCTTGTAGGCGTCGGGCGCCGCGTCCTTGAAGGGGTCCCGAAATATCTCGGGCCGCTCCGCCAGCGCCTGCATTTTCAGGTAGCGGGCCACGGATTTGGCCGCGTCGTATCTGGACAGCTCCTGTTCGGGGTTGGCCTCCTCCTTGGGGAGCGCGCCCTCCTTGTCCAGCATTTTGTAGAATTCCGCCGACGTCATGTCGCTTTTAGGCGTGGCGTACAGGAAACGGAAGAACTTTTCCTGGCGCATGGGGGCGTTCGGCTCGAAGCTGCCCCCTTCCGTGTAGTAGCCGCTGTCCAGCAGTATGCTGATGACGTCCTCGGCCCAGTGGCCGCTTATGTCGTCGTAGGACGGAGGCGTCCTGTCCGCGCGCTCCTTGCCCGTCGTGTCTATGAGCTTGCCCGTGAAGGGCTCCACCCAGAAGTCGAAGGCGCCCAGCCAGTGGTAGGCGACGAGAGGCTGGAGGGCATTGCCCTGCGCGCCTGGCGCGGGCGCCACGGGGGGCCTGACCGCCACCGGCGCCGACGCGCTCGTGGACGCGCCGCCCGACGACGCTGACGCCGCCGTTCCGCCTGCCGCGCCTGCCGCCGCAGGGGCCGAGACGGCCGCGTCCGCGGCTCCTGAGCCTACCTCGCCTATGGCAGCGGCGCGACCGCCGCCCTCCGCCAGCACGTACTTCATCCCGAAGCCCGCCTTGTCCGCGTATATGGCTGCGGCCTCGGCGGGGGTGATGGCTCCTTTGAGGTCGGGGAATTTCGCCTTCCCATGCCAGCCGCAGCTGTAGGACGTGATAGCGCCGCTGGCGGGGTCAACGGCCACGGTTATGTAGTCCGTCCTGAAGGGCGTGCCCGAAACCTGGCGGTAAAACGAGTAATAGTACCCGTAAACCGGCTCAGGCGCTATGATTTTGTCCGCCAGCAGGGCCTTTTCGTCCTCCCCTGGGACAGTTTGGGCGAATTTCGCGGGGGCCAGCCTCCCGGCGGCGTCAGTCGCGATTTTATAGGCGTCGGCCCTGCTCAACTTGTTGGCCGTGGAGCCGCGCTCCCCGTAGCGGCTCCAGGCGGTGACTTCCCCCGTGGCCGCGTCCACCGAGGCGGACGCCCCCGCGCCCGTCTTGCCCTCTGCCGCAGGCGCCTCGAAGCGCAGCGCCCAGTAATACTGGTCTTTGTCGTCGTAGGCCGCGCCCAGCCGCGCGTTGGACAGTTTCAAGGCCGCGCTCTCGGGGAAGTGCTTGGCCACGGCCTCCTGGGCCGCTTCCTTGCTTATGAGGCCCGCCAGCTTCTCCAGCCCCGCTATCTCCGCCTCAGTCAGCCCCGCCTCGCCCGTATCGCCCGCAGCTCTGGCTTCGGCGTTGGCGACTGAGGTCGGGGTGCCGTAGCCCCCGCCCCCCTGTACCACCTTCGCCCCCGTGGCCGCCTCGACGGCCAGAGACCGGTCATTGGCCACGTAGGCGGGAAACACCTTAAACTCCTTGGATTCCCAGTCGTACCATGACATGTATTCCAGCTTTATCCCGCCATAACTCAGGTACGCCTCCATCGCCTTCTGGGGCGTGATAACCTTGCCGACGGCGGGGTACTCGTATTTCTGGCCCAGGTTTTGCCAATTATAGGTCAAAACCTCCCCCGTGGCGTTGCTCACGGACACGGACGCGCTGACAAAATCGGCGGGCAGACCGTTTTCCTCGAGGACGAAATTGAAATAATAGCTGCCGCCCAGGCTGCCCCTCGTCCCTGAGCCTTGCGCGTCCTCCTTCATCTTCGCGGCCATGGCCGCGTCGCACTTGGCGAGGAACGCCCGCGCCGACTCCAGCGCCCGCGCCCTGGACACGACAGCCAAGGCGCCGCTCCGCTGCTCGGGGCCGCTGCGGTAGAAGGACGTCAGGCTGTCCCCCGTGAACGCGGCGAAAATAGACGAGCGATACTCCTTGTCGTTCCATCTCAGGTTGTATGTCGGCGTCCCCTGGTTGTCGTAAATGTCGTAGCTGAACTCCGTAAGCTCGGCGGGAACGGCGATAATGCCCTTAGCCTTCAATATGGCGTTCTCAAGTCCCGCGTTTTCCGCCGCCGCAGCGGGCGCGACCGTGCCGATCGCCAGCAGCAATGCCATTGCCGCGCAAAATATAGCTCTCACGATGACCTCCTTTTTCATATAAAAAGACTCCTTACACGATAAAGATGCTCCTAAAAACCTCAAAAAACCTCCCAATAGCTCCCCAATAACTCCCTAAAGCCTCCGTCGCGCCTTCCCGACGCCCGCTTGCCTCGCGTCGGCCACGTACTAGAGATTTGACGCTTGCCGCCGCCGATGGTTCCATGCGTCCCGTAATTTTTTGATAATTATCCAAAAGATTCCTGGAATCAAAAGCGCCCGCCGCGGCCCCTGCCTCCCTGCGGCCTCCCGCGTCAGCCGATTTTTTTTGCCACCACCACCAGCCTGTTGTCGTTTCGCGAGTATTCACAGGTGGACAGCGTTATGAGTTTGTCCCCGCGGACGGCTCCCACGCCCGTCTCGTAGAAGGACAGCGCCTTGCACCTGGCCACGTAGGCGTCGAACTCGGCGCCGTCGGCGGCGTCCACGAACTGGTTGTACTTGAAGTCCTCGGGATACACCTTGAAAGCGGCTATTATCTCGTAGCTGCCGAAGCCCGCGCGGGTGTCGAAGCGCGCCAGCGGATGCTCGCGGTAGAACGCCTCATCCTTATAACTCTCCAGCCCCCCGAACATAGAGCCGTTTTTCATGTGGTGGCCGAAAATGGTGATATTGTCGCTTTGGGGGTCGATGGCGCAGGCCTCGGCGGCGTAAGGCACGCCTGCGGCGCTCGGCTCCCCGCGGAAATTATGGTTGAGATAGAAATTGGGCCTGTCAGGGGACTGCATGACGGGATAGTCGATGGCCGTGCCGTCAATGGATATCCACCCTATCGCGTCGCTGTTTTCCTTGAAAATGTCCCCGTAACGGTCGTCGGGGGTTTCCTGCCCGCCGCTTTCGCCCGGCTGGGGCTCGGGCGCGTCAGAGGGGGACGGGGACGGCCCCCGTTCCAAATCGCGGTTAGGGGCCAATTCCCGCAAAGCCTCGAACTCCTCGGCGGTTTTCAGCCCTGATATGTGGTAAGCGGCCAGCTTGTAGGCCGAGAACGCCATCACGGCGGCCAAAAGCACGACCGTCGGCGCCTTCCATCTCTTTTTAATCCAATCCCCCAACGTCATGCCCCCCTGTCGCAAACGCCACGCTACGTTCATTATACCACAACGGGGCGGAGCCGCGCGCCCCCCGCCCCCTTCAGCCTTCTTTCTACCGCCAAACCCCTTTATTTCCATATTTTGCAACTGACACTTGCGCGTTTGCGGCCAAACTCTAAATTTTTCGTTTCATAGTCAACACAAATAACGCTTCCAACAAGTAACATTAAAACAGCATATATATATGTAGGCTAATATAGCGCGTTATGCCTGGAGTTGAATTAATCGACTTATAGTCGCATGATTTTGCGACCGCGCCGCTGCGGCGCTACTTTTTGCCGAATAACTATTGCCTTCTTAGAAGAAATGCGATAGAATATTTACTGTGAAATATTGCCCGGCCTGACCGGCGCGCTACAGATGGTTCTCTTGACGTTTTGCCCGGCACGGTCGGTTCGCGGACGATAGGTTCTGTCAGGACGATTCTTAATGAAGCGGAATCCACAAATCCCGCTAAGGCTCAAAATTCACTCACGTAGCGCGTCAAAATATAATACTAATACACACCAGTATTATTAGTTAACGCCAGAGTTTTATGCGAGAGTGACCGCCATGAATGAACAATGCCCCATCGCCGCCGGCGCGACGGTAGTTTCCGCGCCCGACAGACACAATAGGAAAAACCGCAAGGACGGCCCTCTGGCGAGGGTCTTTAGCGCCTTGTTTTATTTACTGCTGATCGCCGCCGTCCTGACGGTTTTCATGGCGAACGGCTCTGACCGCAATCCTCGAAGCATTTTTGGCTTCTCTTCTTTCGTCGTCCTCACGGACAGCATGTACCCCGTGCTTCCGCAAGGGACGTTTTTGCTGGTCCACCACGTGGATGCTGAGGAAATCAACATTGGCGACGACATCACCTTTATGCTTCCCAGCAATTCCACTGCCACCCATCGCGTGGTGGACGTCTACGAAGGGTATGGCGTGAACGGGGAGCGGGGCTTCCGCACCCAGGGGGTTAACAACCCCCACGCCGACCCTGACGCGGTGTTTGCGGGCAATGTGGTGGGGAGGGTGGTTTTCTCATCCCCCGCCATCGGGGCCTTCATCGGCCTCGTCCAAAAGCGCCCGCTGGCGTCAGCCGCCCTGGGAGTCATGATATTCGCCCTTTTCCTGACATTGCGCTACCTGCTGGGAACGCTTGCGGGGAAAGTGCCTCGGCCCGAGCCGCCGCGCTCGGTCTGAAAAACGGATGGTTGCGCCGTCGAGCCCCCAAGAATCGACGGCTGATCATATATAGGCGCCTCTTTCGCGCTCTCCCCATGTCGGGGAAACGCGGGCGCCGCCCCTGAAAGTTATAGATTTACGTGTGTTAACGAGAGGAAGTGTAATAACGAAATGAAAGCAATAACATTAAACACGAAACGCTTTGCGGCATTTATGGTGGCCGGAGCCCTTATAGCGGGAATCGCCACCGCAGGAACCTACGCGTTCCGCGACAGCAGCCAGTTCAGACAGAACGAGCTGCGCGGCGGGAGCGCGAATTTCAGCGTCTCCCTGGACGAGTACTTCGTCCCCAGGGAGGATTGGAAGAAGGGCGAGGTTGTGGACAAGCCCATATACGTGCATAACCTCGGCGACATCCCCGCCTACGCGCGCCTGCGCTGGGAGGAGGCTCTGACGACCCAGGAGGTGGCCTACACCACCACCGAGGCCGAGAGCAAGAAATTCGCCGTGGACCCTTCCACCGGCAAGTTCTACGTATGGCACGGCGACGACGCCGACAAGAATGCGGGCCCGGATGCCGTTGCCGCCGCGCTTGAGAAGATTTACCCCGCGATTCCCGCCATCACGGGAGCCCTCACCACCACCCCCGCCAGGATTACCTTTAACGAGCATGGCTTCGAGTGGAGGACTGACTTCCTGACAGGTATCGAAGGCTGGTACGTCAGAGACAAGGCGGGCGCCGTGAACGGCCAGTGGGGCCGCTACATGGCCACGGGCAAGAAAGCCGTCGCCAGCCCCGCCGCCGTGAGCGACGCCAGGGAGTACGTGGAGTGGAAATACGCCGCCAACGTCAAGACTTGGGACGAGTGGGTGGCCGCGGGAATGCCGTCGGGCGCCTTCTGGATCATCGGCAAGGACAACAACTACGCCTATTGGGCGCAGGCTCTGAAACCCAAAAGCAACACGGAGTTCTTCCTTTCCCAGATGGAGCTTCTGCAGCAGCCCGAGGGCGACTTCAACTATGACCTGAAGTTCTTCCTCGACGCCGTCAGCGGAGCGGAGTTCGACGCGGAGTGGTGCGTCGCGGGCGAGTGGGAGAGGGTTCCCGACGAGATTCGCGACATGCTCTTCCGCAAGACTGTCGTTAAGACCAGGAGCGAGCTGTACGACGCGCTGGACGCAGGCGACGAGTTCTGGATCGACGGCACGATAGACACCGACCACACCGTTTACGACCACTGGAAGAAAAACTCCTACACGATTTTCGGCATGAACAACGCCAAAATAGAAGATGTCGAGAACAAATATCCCACGGGGCTCACCATCGACGGTTATTCGTCCATTTATAACCTGAAGGGCGAATTGTCCCTAGCTTTGAAAAATGTCACCGTGGAGTCGAAGACGGCCCCGCTGTCTCTGACCAACCTGTTGTTAAAGCCGCACTCCGCCAGCACCATTTACGGATATAAATTTAAGTTTAACGTAGATGGCGGCACTTATGTCTATACCGGCGACACGAATTCTGACGGCGGCGTCCTGTTCCTGACGTACTCAAAGCCTGACGGCACTTTCAAATACTTGTGCGACAGCAGCACGGTCATTATCAAGAACGCCACGCTGAGAGGCGCGAGATTCCTTGACGTTCGCGAAGAGTGCAAGGACAACACCATCATCTTTGAGAATTGCAAATTCTTCCTCCCTGGCAGCGACAAACCGCTGACGGATAAGGACGAGATTCTCAATCACATGAGATTTGACGAGACCAAGAATAACACCGTCACCATCAAGTAAGAACCATAAGCAATAACCCAGGCGCCCGAAAAGCTCGGGCGCCCCGTCCGAAAAAAGGAGAAGAAGAATTGCGTAAAATCAGGGAAATAAACATAAAGAGCCCATGGCTGGCGTTCGTTACGGCGCTGGCGCTGGTTCTTGCGTTCCTGGCCCTGCCAGTATCGGCGCTCACGGGAGGCACGCTGGCCTTCAGGGACGCCACGCAGTTCAGGAGCAACGTGTTGTCGGGCGGGGCCAGGGGAGCGCAGGCGCGCCTCATCAAACTGGAAAAAGACGTGAACGGCGTGGAGACGGAAAACCTGCTGGCAGGCGCCGCGTTCAGGCTCTATAGGGTCTGCGAGGGCGGCGACGAGCTGATCGGCGAATACGTTACCGACGCTTTGGGCGTGATAGAACTGCCCGTGCTTGTCAAAGAGGGCCGCTACTATCTGTTGGAGACCGCGCCCCCTCCGGGCTTCGCCCTGGACAGGGACGCCTTAGGGCGCGACATGGCGCGGTACTGCTTCGACGCCACGGGGCTGCTCGGTTCAGGGGAGACCTTGACCCTCACCGTTTACAATAGACACTTGGACGGGAACCTCATCGTGGAGAAAAGAGTGCGCAACAGCGACGGCGCGCCGTTGACCGAGAGCCAGAGGGAGGCGGCCTTCGCCTTCCGCGTGGCCTTCGCCGACGGCGGCTCCTATCCCTACGCGCTGTATGACGAGAAAGGCGAGAGGATACCCTTTCCAAAGGCCGACGGCCCCTCAAGCGAGGACGCCGACGGCGGCGCCGCCACAGGCTCTGCCATAGAGCCTGGCGGCGGCTCAGGCTCGGAGCCGGGCGGCGGCACGGACGTGGAAGTCACGGGGCCTGCCGCCATAGTCGCGGGCGGCGAGGGGTCAAAGGACTCCTCGGCGGAGACTGGCGAAGAGACGGCAGGCGCGGGCCATGACGGCGAGGGCGCGGCGGGCGCGGGCTCGGACGCGGCGGGCGACGGTCTGGGCGGCGAGAGCGGCGAGGACGGCGGCGGGGCGAGCCCCGACTCAAGTCCAGGCGTCGGGAGCGGCGAAGCCGCCCCCGGCGGCGGCTCGGGAACGGAGGCGGCCTCCCCCATCGGCGGCGGCGCGGAAACGGGGATGACCGCGCCTGCTGACGACGGCGCGGGCGCCTCGGAAAGCGAGGGCTCTTCGGAGCCCCACGCGCCCGACAGCCCCGAATCCGAACCCGCCTCAGGCAGCTCGGGAGGCGCCGGCATAGGCGTGATGCCCGGGAACGGGGGCGGGGCCGAGAACACGGGCGGAACCGCCGAAACGCCTGACGGCGGCCAGCCTGAAGGGCCGCGGGAAACGGGCGGCGAAAGCCGGCCCGAGAACCCGCGGGAACCCGACGGCGGCTCCGAGGCCAGGCCCGACGGGAACGCCGAGGCGGAGGCGGGAACGCCCGCCGCCCTCGGCGAGCCCCGCGAAAACCAAGGCGTCTTTGCCAGCGGCGGCACATTGCGCCTGAAGCACGGCCAGAGAGCCGTGTTCAGCGGCCTGCCAGTTGGCCTGGGCTACACCGTGGAAGAAGAGCCCGTGCTGGGCTACGTCGCCAGCGGCGACGGGCACAGCGGCGTGGTGACTTTGGACGGCGCCTTGGCCACATTCGTCAACACCACGGGGGGAGAGAGCGAGGAGGCCACCGTGACCGTCTCAGGCGCCAAAACCTGGGATATGTCCAAGGCCCCGACGGGCACAGCAATACCTTCGGCCATAACCATATTCGTGTGGAACGGGGGAATGCTGGCGCGGACTCTCACAGTAACCGCAGCGGACGGCTGGCGATGGTCCGCCGTCCTGCCGAAGTACGACGCCCAGGGCAACGAGATAGCCTACAGAGTGAGCGAGGCGGCGTTGCCCGGCTACAGGGCCACGGTGAACGGCTTTGACGTAACCAACGCCTACCTGGGCGACGGCTCCGAAGGCCCTGGCAAAGAAGACAAAGACCCGACCTCCACAGGAGGAGACGGGGGCGCGGGGAACGGCGTCATGCCGCCCGCCAACGTGACCGTGCCCACAGAACCGACGCCTGCGGGGGCGCCGCCCGAGACGGCGGACCTTCCGTCGGACGGGTTCGAGATAGAGGACGGCATGACGCCCATGGAGGCGTTCCCCGAATCAACAGAGACGGGAGGAACCGCCCCAAGCGGGGTCTCCCCCTCAGGCGTGCCCAAGACGGGCGACGAGAGCAAGCCGGGCTTCTGGCTCATGCTGACAGTCGCGTCCGCTCTGGGGCTGGCCATAATCCTGCGCCCTTCCCGTCGGCGGAAGGAAGAAAACGCCGAAGCTGAGGCGAACGGCGGCAACTGACGGACGGCGCCCGAAACGGCGCCGAAGCGACGGGGCCGAAGCGTGGGAGCGCGGCGCAAGGACGTATAACGCCAATCCGCGCTTAAGCGGATCGGCAGGCATTACCTTCCGACGCCCGCCCGATAATTTTGGGCGAGCTAAAAGAGGATAGGTGCGGCACGACATAAACTTGCCATAGAAAAGAGGCGGGGCGCCACGTCCCGTCTCTTTTCTCTTGTTCCCCCTTCGGAACGGCCCCGCGCGGACTTTTGCGCCTTACCCTGGCGAAGGGCCCCCGCCGCGCCGCCCCTACCGTATTATGTTGACAGTCCCGTCCTTGCGCGGGGGCGCGGGGAAGTCGCGGTCCACAGGCCCCACCGCCGCCGCCGAGCATATCACATGCTCCCGAGGTATGCCGAGGGAGGACAGATATTCCCGAACCCCCTCGTCGCGGCGAAGCCAATAAAGCTGGTTGATATAGCAAGAGCCCAGGCCCATGGACTGGGCGGCGAGGAAAATATTCTCCAGCGCCAGCGCGCAGTCGGCCATGGCGTTCTCGTAATTCGGCCGATTGGAGGCGATTATCAGCGTCGGGGCGTGGTAGCAGAAGTTAAAGCCCTCCTGCTTCGCCCGCTCCTTGGCGCCCAGCTTGCCCGGATAATCGTCCTCGGGAACATACCGCTCGAACCCCTCGCGGACGACGTCGTTAAGCTTCTCCAAGACCTCCCTGTTCTGAATAGCCGTGAACAGCCAGCTTTGGCTGTTGCTGCCGCTGGGCGCCCAAACCGCCGCTTCCAGCAGCGCGTCAAGCTGCTCAGGCGAGACCTGCCCCTCGGCGAATATTCGCGCGCTCCTCCGCGCGCGGATAACGCGCAGCACCTCATTGTCAATAGCCATAACCTCAGCGCCTCCTTTTTTAGATTCCGTCCAAAATTATTGGGCGGACGTCGGAAGATAATATCTGTTAATCCGCTTCAAGGCAACATCTCAAATGCGGATTAGTGTCACGCCCCGCTTGCGTCCGTATTGCATGAATTTGCCTTCCATTACATTATACCCCATAGGTGGCGGGATTGCGCGGTGTTTTTTGGGGTTCCATATGTCCGCCAATCAACCACTGAAACAGTTGCGGCCATAAGCGGGCCAGTGGCGTCCCCCCATTGGCGGCCCGACGCGCGTAGCCGTATGTTTCCAAATGCCCTCTCCCCACACGCAGGCGGCGTCGGAGGAGGCGGTGTAAAATAGTTCTGGGTTTTGGATCGGAAGATTAAAGAAACAGAAGACCGAAATCCGTGATAAAATGTTGTTTGAACAAGACAATACAGAATCACGGAAAGGCGGTCTTC
>JAIRPE010000112.1 GCA_031257175.1 Eubacteriales Family XIII. Incertae Sedis bacterium
GAAGACCGCCTTTCCGTGATTCTGTATTGTCTTGTTCAAACAACATTTTATCACGGATTTCGGTCTTCTGTTTCTTTAATCTTCCGATCCAAAACCCAGAACTATTTTACACCGCCTCCAGCCCCCTCACTCCATCAACCAGGCCAGCGAGCCCGCCTCCGCCGGCTCCCCGCCGACTCCCATTACGGCGGCCTTCATCGCCCTGACGTACTCCGTCAGGGCGGGTTTCGCCTCGCCCCCTAGCTTGGCGATGATGTCCACTATGGCGCTGCCCACTATGACCCCGTCCGCGTGGGCCGCCATCTCGGCCGCCTGCTCGGGGCTGTGTATGCCGAAGCCCACCGCCACTGGCGTCTTGGAGCGCGCGCGCATCCCCGCCGCCAGGGCCGGGACTTCAGCGCCGATTTCGCTTCTCACCCCCGTCACCCCCATGGACGACACCAGGTATATGAAGCCCTTGGCGTCCCTCGCCATGCGCTCCGCCCGCTCCCCCGAAGTGGGCGCCACCAGGGTGATCAGGCAGACCCCGCTCGCCTCCGCGAAAGCCGACAGCTCGCCCTGCTCCTCGAAGGGAAGGTCAGGCAGAACCACCCCGCTGACCCCGCACTCGGCGCACTTGGCGAAAAAAGCCTCGTAGCCGTAGTTGTGCAGGAGGTTCACGTAGGTCATGAACAGCAGCGGCGCCTCCATCTCGCCCTTTAGCGACGCGGCCAGGGCGAACGCCTTGCCCACGTCCGTGCCGGAGGCGAAGGCCCGCAGGTTCGCGGCCTGTATGGTCTCCCCCTCGGCGATGGGGTCCGAAAACGGCACGCCCAGCTCGATGACGTCCGCGCCCGCCTCCACCATGGCCAGGATGTACTCCCTGGTTTTCTCCATCGTCGGGTCTCCGGCCATCAAATACGCGATAAACGCCTTGCCGCCCTTAAACGCGGCCGCTATCCTGTCTTCACTCATGGGCTTCCTCCCCTCTGTATCTGGCGATGGCCGCCACGTCCTTGTCGCCTCTGCCGGAAAGGCAGATGATAACCACGTCCCCCGTCCTCATGGCAGGCGCGGCCCGCATGGCGTGGGCCACGGCGTGGGCGGACTCCACGGCGGGGATTATCCCCTCCATGCGCGACAGGTAATAAAACCCCTCCACCGCCTCGTCGTCGGTGACGCTCACGTACTCGGCCCTGCCGCTCTCGTGGAGCCACGCGTGCTCAGGCCCTATCCCAGGGTAATCCAGCCCGGCGGAAATCGAATGCACCGGCGCGATTTGCCCCGCCTCGTCCTGACAAAAATAGGACTTCATCCCATGGAATATGCCCACGCGCCCCTTCGCCACGGTGGCCGCGTGGAGGTCGGTGTCCAGCCCCTTCCCGGCGGCCTCGCAGCCGATGAGCCTGACCTCGGGGGAGGGGATGAAGTGGTAAAAGGCGCCCATGGCGTTGGAGCCGCCGCCCACGCAGGCCATGACCGCGTCGGGCAGCCGCCCCTCGCGCTCCAATATCTGGCTTTTCGCCTCGCGGCTGATGACGCTCTGGAAATCCCTGACCAATGTGGGGAAGGGGTGCGGCCCCATCACCGAGCCCAGCACGTAATGGGTGTCGGCCACCCTGCGCGTCCATTCCCGCATGGTCTCGTTCACCGCGTCCTTCAGCGTCCTGGTGCCGGAATCCACGGGATGGACCTGCGCCCCCAGCAGCTTCATGCGGTACACGTTGAGGGCCTGCCGCTCCGTGTCCTCCCTGCCCATGAACACCTCGCACTCCAGCCCCAGCAACGCGGCGGCGGTGGCGGCGGCCACGCCGTGCTGCCCCGCGCCGGTCTCCGCTATGACGCGCCGCTTGCCCATTTTCTTGGCCAGCAGCGTCTGCCCCAAGACGTTGTTGATTTTGTGGGAGCCGGTGTGGTTCAAATCCTCACGTTTCAGGTAAATCTTAGCGCCGCCCAGATCCTTCGTCATATTCTCGGCGAAGTACAGCAGGGACGGCCGCCCCGCGTACTCCTTCAGCAGATAATCCAGCTCCTCGTTGAAAAGCCTGTCGTATTTATAAAACCTGTACGCCTTATCGAGGTCCGAAAGAGCCTGCATCAGCGTCTCAGGCACGTACTGCCCGCCGAAGGGCCCGAAACGCCCTGGCCTTGTCGTCGCCGTCATGTGGTAGTGACACCTCCTTCATATGCGGGAGGGCGCGCTTCCGGCCGCCCGCCCGCGCCCGCCCCTCGGGCGGTCATGCCTCCCGCCGCGCTATTTCCACCAGGCGCGACATCAGCCCGAAGTCCTTGCGCCCGTCTATTTCCGCGCCGCTGGACAAATCCACGCCATAGGGCCGCAGCCGCCTTATGGCCTCAGCCAGGTTCCCCGCGCCCAGGCCCCCCGCCAGAAAAAACGGTTTCGCCGTCGGGGGAGTCAGGCTCCAGTCGAAGCTGTTTCCCGAACCGCCCCGCTCGCCTTCCGTGAACGCGTCGAACAGCAAGTAGTCGGCGCCCCGCGCCAACTCGCCGTCCGTGCCGCCCGCCTGCGGGGAGGGCGGGCCCGACTGGCCCGAAGCCCCCAGGCGCAGGGCCTTTATTATAGGTATATGGCAGACGTCCTTGAGGCGCCGCATATATTCCTCGTCCTCGTCCCCGTGCAGCTGGGCCATGTCTATGACGCCCCCCTCGCGCAGGGCGCGGACTTCCTCCAAGGGCGCGTTCACGAACACTCCCACTGCTTTTATCCTGGGGCTGAGCCGCTCCTTCAGGACGGCCGCCTGGCCCGCCGTGACGCGCCTGCGGCTTTCCGCGAACACGAAGCCTATGAAATCGGGGAGGCAGGCGTTGGCGGCCTCAATATCCTCCAAGCGGCTCAGGCCGCAAATCTTGATAAGGCTCATACACCCTCCATGTGGCGGGTGCGGCCGCTTGCCGTCAGCCCGCGCCCGCCGCCCGCCTCAAAGCCCTAGCGAAAGCCTCCGCAAAGCCGCCGCCGCGTCGCCGCCGCGCATGAGGCTCTCGCCCACCAGCGCCGCGTCAACCCCCGCGGCCTCCAGCGCCAGCACGTCCTCGCGTCTGCTTATCCCGCTCTCCGCGACGAAAACCACGTCCGCCGGGGTTTTCTCCCTGAGCCGCAGGCTGTTGCCCAAATCCACTTCGAAGGTTCTCAAATCGCGGTTGTTGACCCCTATAAGCCTGGCGCCAGCCGCCAGAGCCGATCTCAGCTCGCCCTCGTCGTGGACCTCGACCAGCGCGCTCATGCCCAGCTCCCTGGCCAAAGCCGCCAAAGCCGCCAGCCGCCCCTCCGTCAAAATCGCGCGGATCAGCAGCACGGCCTTCGCCCCCAAAACCCTCGCCTGAAAAATCTGGAAGGGGTCGGTGACGAAATCCTTCCTCAGCACAGGCAGCGCGACGGCCTCGGAGATCTCCCGCAGATAGCGATCGTCCCCCAGAAAATACTCCCTCTCCGTCAGCACGGAGACGCAGGCCGCGCCCCCCGCCTCGTAAGCCCGCGCCACCTCCAGGTAGGGGAATTCCTCGGAAATCACCCCTTTGGAGGGTGAAGCCTTCTTCACCTCGCAGATAAAGGACAGGCCGGGGCCCTTCAGGGCCCGCTCGAACTCAAAATCCAATACGGGCAGCGCCCGGCACATCGCCTCCATCTCATCAGGCGGGACAGCCGCCTTGTCCTCTTCCATCTTTCGTATGGACGACTCAACCAATAAATCCAATATGTTCTTCATAGCCCCGCCGCCCCCTCAGATATCATTGCTGGCCTCCACGAAATCCCGCAGCTTCGCCATGGCCCGGCCGCTGTCTATGATTTCGGCCGCCATGGCCACGCATTGGCGCAGGGTCACTTGGTTGTAGGCCATGTACAGGCAGACCGCCGCGTTCAGCAGCACCACGTCCCGTTTCGGCCCCTTCTCCCCGCCCAGCACCGCCAGCGCGATGGCCGCGTTCTCCTCGGGGCCTCCGCCGCGCAGCTCCTCCAGCCCGCAACGGGACAGCCCGAACTGCTCGGGGGTGATGAAATAGCTGTTCAGCCCCCCGTCCGAGGCTTCGCAGATGGTGGTGCTGCCCGTGAGGGTGATTTCGTCCAGGCCGTCGTGGCCGTGGACCACCATGGCCCGCTTCACGCCCAGATTCAGCAGCACGTTGGCCAGAGGCTCCACCAGGGACTCGTCGTAGACCCCCAGTAGCTGCAGGTTCGCCCCGGCGGGATTCGCCAACGGGCCCAAAATGTTGAATATCGTCCTGACGCCCAGCTCCTTGCGCACGGGCGCCACGTGCTTCATGGCCATGTGGTAGACGCTGGCCAGCATGAAGCACATGCCCGTCCGCCTCAGCACCGCCGCGCTGCGCTCCGCGGAGATGCCTATGTTCGCGCCCAGCGCCTCCAGAACGTCCGCGCTGCCGCACTTGCTGGACACGCTGCGGTTGCCGTGCTTCGCCACGGGCACCCCCCCGGCGGCGATGACGAAGGCGGAGACGGTGGAGATGTTGAACGAGTTCAGCTCGTCGCCCCCCGTCCCCACGATGTCCAAAACGTCCGTGTCGGGACTAAGCCTCAGGCACTTCTCCCTCATGACCGAGGCGCAGGCGGTGATTTCGTCGATGGTCTCGCCCTTCTGGCGCATGGCGGTAAGGAAGGCCCCCATTTGCGCGGGGGTGGCGCGCCCCTCCATCATCTCCAGCATAACCTCGCGGGCCTCAGCCGAGCTAAGGCCGCCGCCGCCCAAAATCGCGTAAATCGCCTCACGTATCATGCCGCTCCGCCTCCTTTCCCGCTTGGCGCGGATATTTTTAGAAAATTTTCTAAAATTTTATAGCCGTCCCTGGTCAATATGGACTCAGGGTGGAACTGGACGCCATACACCTCGTAGGCCCTGTGTTTCACGCCCATGACCTCCCCGGCGTCGTCCTCCGCGATAATCAGCAGGTCGTCGGGCATAGTGCCGCGGACGGCGGCCAGGGAATGGTAGCGCCCGGCCTCGATGATGGGCGGCAGGCCCTTGAATATGGGGCTGCCGTTGGCGATCTGCACCATGCTCCGCTTGCCGTGGACGAGGACGCGGGCGTAGCCTATCTCCGCGCCGAAAACCTCGCATATGGCCTGGTGCCCCAGGCAGACCCCCAAAATGGGAACCTTCCCCGCCATGCGCTCTATCAGGGCGTCGCACACGCCCGCGTCCGACGGCCTGCCGGGCCCGGGGGAGATGATGATATGGGAAGGCGCCAGAGCCTCTATCTCGCCAACGCTGAGGACGTCGTTCTTAACCGCCTTCACGTCGGGGTTTATGGCCCCAGCCATCTGGTACAGATTATAGGTGAAGCTGTCGTAATTGTCTATTATAAGTATCATGTGGCCCTCCTTCCTCCTTCCGCGTCAAGCCCCGAATGCCTGCAGCACCGCCGCCGCCTTCCGCAGGCATTCCTCATATTCCTTCTCGGGGACGCTGTCCGCCACTATGCCCGCCCCCGCCTGGACGTAGGCGAGGCCGTCCTTCAGCGCCGCCATCCGTATGCCGATGCACAAATCCATGTTGCCGCTGAAATCCATGTAGCCCACGGCGCCCCCGTACACGCCGCGACGCGTCCCTTCCACCTCGTCGATAATCTCGCAGGCCCGCTTCTTGGGCGCCCCCGAGAGAGTGCCGGCGGGCAGGACGGCGGCCATAACGTCCAGAGGGTCGAAGCCCTCGGCCAGCTCGCCCGTCACCTTGGAGGCGATGTGGCACACCTGGGACAGCTTCTTGACGCCGCGGTACTCTTCCACCTTCACCGTGCCGAATTTGCATACCTTTCCAAGGTCGTTGCGCCCCAAATCCACCAGCATGTCATGCTCGGCCAGCTCCTTCTCGTCGGCCAGCATGCGCGCCACGTGTTCGGCGGTTTTGGCGTCGTCCTCGAAACGGGGGCAGGTGCCGGCGAGGGGATAGGTGCTGACCAGCCCGTTCCGCAGGGACACCAGGGTCTCAGGCGACGCGCCCGCCAGCTCCAGGCCGTCGAAGCGTATGTAGAACATGTAGGCCGAGGGGTTGGTGGTGCGCAGCTTCCTGTAGACCTCCAGCAGGCCGCCCTTGTGGGGGGCGGTGAACCGCACGGAAGGCACGCATTGGAAGACGTCCCCCTCGCGTATGTGCCATTTTATCTTCTCCACCGCCGCCCCAAAAGCCTCCTTGCTGAAGGAAGGGGAGAACTCCGCGGCGGAGGCGGAGGGCGCGGAAGGCCCGTCCGCCCTGGAGAGAAGAAGCCGCTCCATGTCCTTAAGCTCCGTCACCCCGTTGATGTACGACCGCTCCAGGTCGGCGGTCGGTATGTTGGCGATGAGGCTGACGGTCTGCTTGAAGTGGTCAAAAACTATGACCTTGTCGAAGAGCAGGAGCCTGAAATCGTCCATGCCCGTCTCGTCGTTGTCCGTCAATCGCAGCGTCCGCTCTATGTTGGCGAAATACTCGTAGGCGAAGTAGCCCACGAAGCCCCCCGTGAAGGGCGGCGCGCCCGGAATTTTCGGGCTTGTGCGCGCGGCGGCCAGCTCTTTCAGCAGGGCGTGGGGGTCGCCCTCCCGAACAGAAGTCCTGCCGCCCTCGCGGATGAGGACTCTGTCGCCCCTGCCCGAAACCTCCATCAAGGGCTTGTAGCCCAAAAACGTGTACCTGCTCCAGCTTTCCCCGCCAGGGGCGCTTTCAAGGATGTAGGCCTCATGCCCCTCCGCGGCGATGACGCGCAGCGCCTCCACCGGGGTTTTCAAGTCCGCGTAAAGCTCCAGCGAAATGGGCAGCAGGCTGTGCCCCCGAGCCAACTCCCTGGCAGTTTCCAAATCCGGCTTAATCATGTCGCTCCTCCCTAAAGGGTTCCAGAAAAAACAAAACCCGCCCATGGCAATAACGATATTGCCAAGGACGGGGCAAACGCCCGCGGTGCCACCTTGATTCGCGGGGAACCCCCGCGCCCTCTGCGGAATACTGACATATTCCTCGCAACTGACGTATGCGTCACGTCGCGACATACTCGAAAGGCCGCCCCGAAACAAACGGCTCCCTCTTTGGTCGCGCCCTCAGCGGCCCATTTGATGCGCTGCGTCGTGCCGGAATCTCAGCTTACCCGGCTCTCTGTAACTGCACGTCGCACCTTTACTCCCGCGTCAACGGTTTATGCGTATCTTTTTTTCAATTCCGCCCAAAACCGCCGGGCGGACGTCATAAAACAGCGGCCCCTAACCCGCGTTAAGGTAATGCTTTGGATGCGCTGGATGCGGATTAGTATTAGTTTATCATAATCCATAACAAGGCCCCTGTCAATATGTTTTTGCCATAAATTATAAAAATGGCAAAAAAAATCCTCGCAAGACGATTAACGGCGGTTTTCGGGAAGCTAGTTCCGGAGACGCGTAACTTTTCGCCGCATATGGAAAAGGTCTTAAAATAACGGGGCGGCGCTTGACGGAGAGTCGTAATTCGTGATAATATCATTAGAGCAGGGGAGGGTACAGGGGTTACTTTATAGGCGTTCGGGCGTCCTGCCCATAGAACCGTCGCTTATTCCGTCGGGGGACAAGTTTTTCGCGGGAAGAACTCATTGTCGGCATTTTTACATATAAAGACAGGAGATGTTTGTCGTGCGGGTGTCATACAAACTGAGGTTTTACGCGTCGCTCGTGTTCGCGCTTGTTTTTTTGGCGGCTTGCATGGCTGACGCTACAGATGGGCGCGAAAAAGTTCCCGTCGCCGGATATAGGGCGGTCGTTTTCGGCGAGGATGCCTTTGTAGCGGTAGGCGACGAGGGGCGGATTGATCGTTTGCTTCCGGACGCGGTTGAGGCGGAGCGGTTGAAAAGCCCCGTGTCCTCCCGTCTAAATGCCGTGTCTTATGCGGGTGGGCGCTATTTTTGCGTCGGCGACGGAGGAGTCGTCGCCCTGTCTTCCGGTCGTGAATTAAATTTCGTCGCTGTCGATACCGGCGTCAAAAAAGAGGACTTGCTGTCCGTGGCGGGGATCAAAGGCTATGTTTTTGCCGGAGGCAAAAATGGGCAGTTGTTGCGTTCAAAAGACGGAGACGACTGGGAAATAGTCCCGAACGGGTTCACCACTGACATCATCTCCATGGCGTCAAACGGCGCGCGTCTTTTCGCGATAACCCGCGAGGGTCAGATATATACCACGACAGACGGGCAGAACGTCACGGTGCGGGACTACAACGCGGAGCTTAAAGGCGATAACCCGACGACATATTCCTTCGGCGGCATCAGTTCATTAGGAGGCATGTTCGTCATTACCGGCGCCGCTGACGACGCCGACGCCACTCCCGTCATAATGACGAGCGGTACCGGCGAGGAATGGTCGCCGCGAAGCATTCAGGAAATAGACAAAAAACCCTTGGAGGCGGCGCTACCCTTGAAAATCGGCGGAATGGCGCTTCTGAAGAGCGAGATGGTTTCGCCGGCCAACGGCACGAAGCTGCTTACCGTCGCCGAATGCAGCGCCTGCAACACTTTGAATAAAACAACGGACTTCAATATCCTTTCCATGGCGTACAACGCGGAGACTCTTCTGCTCGTCGGGGAAGGATACAGGTTTAAATTTCTGTAGCTGCGATGAAAGGAGTCATACCATGGATAACGGGCGAGAAATTACGCGAGAAGACGTTTCAGGGGAGGACATTCTGAGCGGGGATGCTGCGCCGTCCGACGGAAACGGGGCGGATGCCGCGGAGGCGGAAGCGGCGGCAGCTGATAACCCTCTCCCCAAGCGCAAACGCGTGCCTTGGCTCCCTGTCGTGTCGTCGCTCTTGGCAGTAACGCTGGTGGCCGCATGTTGGCTGGCCTATGGACGCAACGTCTTTGCTGAGCGCGTCGAGGAGCTGGAAACTACGTACAGCCCGGTATATCTTTACTTAAATTCCATTACGGTAAACCGGTTCGAAGAAATGGTGGCGTCAGGGGAAGAGTTCCTGGTGGAGATAAGCAGGCCGAACTGCCCTTATTGCCGAGAGATAGAGCCCCATTTCGTCCAAATGATCCAAGAGAGGGGGTTGGGCGAAAAGATATATTATCTGAACGTCAAACGCCTTCGTGAGGATGAGTCCGTATGGGTTCCGTTCAAAGAGAAATACGGTTTTTGGTATACCCCGGCATTCATGCACTACAAAGACGGAAAGGTGGTTGACTACATAGATGATGATGTTGACGCCGAGAAGCTGGAAGCTTGGCTTGACAGAAATCTCTAGGCACATGGCTGTGAAAGCCTGAGAGAGGTTCCTGCGGCACGAACGCGCCGTTTGTCCCCATTAACCGAAACGGCGCGCGAGGCGATATATATATTCAACTTGACTTTGGAGGTGCAAGATGAAAGGGAGAAGAAAGGCAGTAGCAGTTTTTACGGCGTTGGCTGTCAGCGTCGGGACAGTCCCGTGGACGCCCATGACGGCGTTGGCGGACGGTGCGGATACGGGAACCCCCGCAACGCCCATCTACAAGAACACAGATTATAGTTTTGAGGAGCGGGCGGCAGATCTGGTGGCGCAGATGACGCTGGCCGAAAAGGCGTCTCAGACGACGGGTTCCGTCGCCCCGGCCATCCCCAGGCTCGACGTGGAAGGTTACAACTGGTGGAGCGAGGCCATACATGGCTATAGCCGGAGCACGTCCACCACGGGAGGGGCTACTTCATATCCCGTGAGTTACGCGGCCGGTTCCACTTGGGATCCCGAGCTTTACTATCGCGAGGCGCAGCAGATAGGCGCCGAAATCCGCGAGTCGGCTAGAAACAACAAGCTGAACCTCACGGTTTATTCCCCTACGGTCAATCTGGCCAGGGACGCCCGTTGGGGCCGCAACGACGAGAGCTACGGCGAGGATCCTTACCTTACCGGAGTCATGGGGGCGGAATTCGTCAAGGGGGTTGAAGGGAAAGACAAGAACGGAACCCTCCTGAAAAGTAACGACGCCGGAGAGGGCTATTATCAGGTCATGACCACGATAAAGCACTATACGGCCAACAACAGCGAGCAGAACCGCCAATACGGCGGCGCCAACAACATCGATCTGCGCGCTCTGAGGGAGTACTACACCAGGCCCTACCGCGACATCATACGGTCGGCCGACGTGCAGTCCGTGATGACGGCATACAGCACGGTGGACGGGGTGCCGGCCTCGTACAGCAGCTATCTGATGGACACGCTGTTGCGCCAGACGTGGGGATTCAGCGGCTATATTACCTCCGACTGCGATTCGGTTTCCAGTTCGGCCGGGCGTCAGAGGTATAAGACGAATCCGCAGACAGGACGGACTTACACGGTTCCGGAGGCGTTCGCGACGGCGATGGCGCATGGCGAGGATTTGGAGTGCAACGCCGGCATCACTGACAACAACGGCACTTATGCCACGCGTATGGCCGAAATGCTCAGCGGCGGCGCCATAAGGACGGACAAGGGCGTGTTTACCGAAAATCAGTTGGACGTCACAGTGCAGCGCCTGATGGCGGCCAGGATGAAGCTGGGCGAGTTCGACGGCGCCACGGCGTATCAGAGCGAAGGCGCTTCGAGACTGGCGGCAGGCAGAGCGGGAGGCTTCGTGAACAATATTACCGGACAGACTCAAGCCAGGTTGGATTTGGCGGAGGAAGTGTCCGAAAACTCTGTGGTGCTGCTGAAAAACCAGCCGACGGACGGAGGCGTTTCCCCCATATTGCCCGTGACCCAGGCTAAGGTCAGCGCGGCGTTGCAAGAAAAACCCGAAGGTTCCAAATACAACATAGTGGTAGTAGGCCCCGTGGCCAAGAGCACCTATCTGGGCGGGTATTCGCCTGCGTTCGCAGCTAACGAGAAGGCTAATTTCAAGACCATATACGATGGGATTAGCGACGCCTTCGGCAGTTATGACGACGTGAACGTGGAATACGCGGAGTTCTTTGACTATTCGGACACGGCTGTCGTTATAAACAATTACTTTGGGCCGCAGTACACCAATGTGGCTGAGCAGGTGGCAAATAACAACTTCACTTACATCAAGATCGACGGTGAAGACACGGACGTGCCCAAAAGCACCCCTAACGCCGTGACCTTGAGTAAGATAGCGGCTGCGGATCTGGTGGTCGTGGTGGCGGGCCAGGGCAGCGGGGATTCGAACGAGGACCAGGACAGGACGGATCTGTTGCTGCGCAAGGCTCAGACTACCCTTATTGATGAGGCGGCGACCAGAAACCCCAACACCGTGCTGGTGATGGAGACATACGGGCCGGTGGAAGTGAAAGACTTCGAGAACAAGGTGCCCGCCATTATGTGGGCATCCTTCGGCGGCGTTCGCAAGGTCGGATTTGGCAGAGCTATAGCGGGGCAGATCAGCCCCTCCGGAAGGACTACCGCTCTTTGGCACTATGACACTAAGAATGACATACCGAGCCCCCGCGACTATAACCTCTATCCGGACGCCGAGAGGAAAACGGACGGGCGCACCTACATGTATTACACTAAACCCGTGTCGTATCCCTTCGGGTACGGACTGAGCTACACGGACACGACGTTCGACTCCATTTCTTTGAGCGACGCCGCTCCCACGGCCAATGACGTCATGACGGTCAGTCTGGACGTGGTGAACAAAAACGCGGTCAGCGGTAGAGAGGTAGTGCAGATATACGCCGTGTCCCCCAACGCCGGGGACAACGACATACCGAACAAGCGTCTCGTGGGATTCAAGAAGGTGGATGTCCCCGCGAGCGGCGAGACGTCTGTCAACATAGCCGTCAAGGTGGCGGATTTAGCCTTCTTTGACCCTGCTGCCGGGATATACAAGGTGCCTGAAGGGACATGGACGATCTATGCGTCCAAGTCGAGCGATCTTGCGGAGCCTTCGGCGGTTTCGGCGACCTTCGTCATAGAGAGCGGAGCCGGGGCCATAGAAGCGAAGCCGGCGGTAGTGACGGTGACGGCGAACCAGATGGGAGACGAGACGGGCACAGGTACGGGCTCCTTGAGCGTGAATGTGGCCGAAAGGCTTATATTCGACAAAGGCAGGCAGATAATCCCCCACGTGGCGGTCGCCATGACCGATGAGAAGATCTACGGACGCACCATAGTGGACAACATTCCCGGCCAAGATATTGGGAGCTGGGGGATCGATGAAACGCAGTCGCAAGGCGGAGGTACCGTCAATCCGCCTATCGCCGACCTCAAAACCCCTAAGCTGGCGGACATAAGCTTGCCTGGCGGCATGAGCGTCGTTTACAGCGTCAAGGATCCCGCGAAGAACAGGAATGTCGTTTCCATTTCCGGCACGGAGGGCGGACAGATCATAACGGCGGTCAGCCCTGGAGTGGAGACCTTGGTGGCCAAGGTTACGGATGCTTCGGGCAATACTGCTGAAACGGAATTCGTTGTTTACGTTACGTCAAATCCCGCGCCTGGAGGCATAACCGTCGGCGGCAAGCCGCTCGCAAATTTTGATCCCGACGTCTTTGCTTACGAAATCGAGGGGGCAGTGGCGTCGGTGGCGGCCGTGCGGCCTACGCCTAATGACGTAAGCTACAGCTATACCGTCGTTCAGGCTACCGCTGCTAACCCCGTGGCGACGATAGTGGCCACAGATGCTTCCAGCGCGAACGGCAAGACGCTCATCTACAAGATCGGCTTCGGCGCGTCGCCGACAAGCATTAATTTCAAAAACAAAGAACTTGCCGAGCCGTGGATTGTCATGGGCCCCGACTCTAGCGGCATGACTCAGGACGCTTCAGGTCTGAAGCTGACCACGTTGCAAGGCAGCTCGTTGGCTTCCGCCCCCAAGAACCTTTGTTTGCAGCCCGCTTTCGGCGACTGGACGGCAGAGACGTTTATATCATCCTTCAGCGCCATAGTGGCCAACGGACAGCAGGTGGGTCTGGTCATCTACGACAAGGATTCGGGTAATTACCTGCGCTTCGGCTACGACCAACAGACGATATCCTTCTTCGGCATGGAGTGGGTCACCATGAACTACGGAGTAATCAAGGGAGAAGGAGGCGCGGAGTCCAACCTCGGCGGATTCTCTTATTCTGCCTTCGGGGGGGGGACGCCCGACAACATGACGCCGCCCGCGCAGTTGTGGTTGCGCGCGGTGAAAATCGGCAGCCAATACACGTTCGCATTCTCCAAAGATCATGCATCATGGTTTTCCGCCGAGCCTATCGACGTGCATTTCGCGTTGCCTCACATTGGGGTCGCGGCCGAGAACGGCGTGGGGATATACGATTTCTGGGGCGGCTTCACGCCCGCGCCCACTACCCCTGTTACGGCGACATTCGACTATATGAGTATCTACAACGATGCCACCTTGGGAGAACTTTCTGTCACCCCTGGCGCCATAAACCCGGCCTTCCTGCCGACTGTGACGAAATACACGGTGTCGTTGCCTAACACGGTGAGGTCGCTTACTGTCACCGCGAGCGCGAACTCCGGGGGAGCGACTGTTACAGGAGCGGGCGTCAAGGCGCTTAACGTGGGAGACAACAAGTTTGAGGTCATAGTCACGGCAGAAGATGGAATTACAACCAGAAAATACGAGATAGTGGCCAACAGGAAGTCTTCCGGATTAGGAGTGGAGACGAGCGGCGGCGGCTCCGCTGCGCCTCAACCGAACGTCACCCAGCCCGCAGTGACAGTAACGCCGGGCGCGGTTGTGCCGTTGGATCCGAATCCGGCCGAAGGCCCGCTGTCGAAATTCACCGACGCTTCCGGCATATCGGCTTGGGCTTTGCCGTTCTTTGAGAAGCTGGTGCAGGCAGGGGTCATATCCGGAGACAGCGACGGCACGTTAAAACCGAAAAGGAACGTGACCAGAGCCGAATTTACCAAGATGATAGTGGTGGCGGCTAAGATTCCTTCCGGCGGAACGGCGAAGCTGTTCCCGAGCGACGTGAACGCGGGCGACTGGTACAAAGAGTTCGTGGACATAGCTTCCGCCTACGACATCGTCAAGGGTGTTTCGGAGACGGCCTTCGCCCCGAACATCAACATCACCAGGCAAGATCTGGCCGCCATCGCTTATCGTGCGCTGGTGTTCTCAAAGGTCAGTCTGCCCGCGCCGGACGGAGACAAGTTCTCTGACGACGTCAGGATCGCGGACTACGCCAAAGATGCCGTATACACGCTGAAAAAACTCCAGATCGTAAGCGGTCGCGACAGCGGGGGATTCGATCCGACCGCCTTCGCCACCCGCGAGGAGGCCGTGAAGATCGTCAGCGGCGTGATGGACTGCATGGCCTCGGGAACCGTCGCCACGGCTCAGGCAGACGCGCAGGAAACCGCCGCGCCCGCCGGTTCGTCGAAATAAGCGGCGTTCGCGGCGAGGCTCGCGAAGCACGGAACTACTGAACTAAGCGGCTGATCGGCCGGGCGCCGATCAGCCGGTAACGTTGGATTGCGATATCAGTCCGCCGCTTTTAAAAGCGGCGGGTTCCGTTTTTTTTTATAGTATAGAAAAAATTTTTTAACATGAGGAGGTAAGGATGAAAAAAAGACTGTTTTGCGCACTGCTGGCGCTGCTCATGGTCGGCGCCATATACGTTCCCCAGTCGTCGGCGGCGGACGCGCTGGGCCTGCCGCAGGCGGGCGACGTGACGGGCATAAGCGCCCAAGAGCGGGCCATGCTCGACCTCATCGACTACGACAATGTGGAAAGAATGGCGCTGGACTTGACGGAGGGTATTGGAAACCGCTATACCGCCAGCTTCAGGCGCGACATGGCGGTGGACTACATCATGGACGAGTTCCGGAAGGCGGGGTACGAGCCTTACGTGCACGAGTTCACCATACAGAACGTCCAGGGCGTCGTGAGCAATTACAGGAACGGGTCTATAGAGATGTCAGGAAAGAAGCTGATGTACTACGGGCCCACGTACGCGGCGGACACGGCGTACAACGTGACCAAGGCGGCCCTCACCCTCAGCGGCGCGTCCGTGCTGGCTTGGGCCAACACAGGCGTCGATCTTGCCGTCCCGGAGGACGCGAGTTATGGGGGCAAGGCGGTGTTCGTCACCATGTCCGGAACTAGCGCCCCCACGGCCGCCCGCTATTACAACGCGTGCAGAGCATTGCAGGCGGCGGGCGCGGGCGCTGTGGTGTTCGAGTATTTCAAACCCAGGGATGACGGAAACACGTCATATTCCAGGATGGGGAACACCGTGACAGGAGCCGCGTCTGTCGCCATCACCATTCCCGTCGGCGCCACGCTGTACAACGAGACCCACGGCCTCATAGAGGCCCTTGACCCCGACGCCGAGGTGAAGATCACCATGGACACATCCTCAAAGGGCAGGAGCGTGGTCGCCGTGCTGCCGTCGGCCACCGGCAGCAAAAAAACCGTCTATGTGACCTCGCACCTTGATTCCCAGATAAGCACGCCGGGCATGAACGACAACGCCTCGGGGACGGTCATGACCATTGAGATGGCCAGGGCGCTCAGAAACATACCCTTTGACTATAACGTGGCGTTCATCTGCTTCGACGCCGAAGAAGTGGGGCTGGTGGGGGCGCGGCGCTTCTGCTACGACATGACCGACGAGGACAGGGCGAACTTCGTCGCCAACTACAACATGGACATGGTCTCCACCAACCAGGAGGATTGCGTGCATATGTTCCTGAACATAAGCGATTCCAGGCTCAACGCGTTGACGAGCGGCCTCAGCAACGACGACAGGATGATAAACCTGCCTGCGGCGGTGCAGGTCGCGAAAGAATACGAGGTGTTCAATTACTCATATCTGGCGGCGCTCAAGTCGGGATTCGACATGGATTATTTCAACATTTGCTACGACACGACCACGGATCATTACGCCTTCGTGGTAGAGGCCACGAGAAACGGGAACAATTTCCGCAACATGTTCAACGCCGTGGAGTACGACTGGAGGAGAAACAAGAAGGGAACCAGCTTCGAGGCGCTTTACCACAAGACGGGGGACACCTTCCAGGTGAATTACAGCCGCGACAGGATGAAAAAAGTGGCGGAGATAGTGGCTCTGGCGCTGTCTTACTCCGCTAAGGCCTATCCTTCGGAAAAGACGGGGGACTTCAATATTTCCGTGGATAAGACGACGAGGGAGATCTCTGTTTCAGGTTCGGGGTACGCCCCCAACGCCAGGCTGGAGGTGCTGGGCGCGTACAACGCCGTCCCGGGACAGGCGAACAATGATTTTTTGGATAATGTCTACACGGACGGCGCGGGCGCGTTTTCGGCCACCTTCCGTTCCGCCAGGGAAAACTGGCTAGGCGGAGAGGAATATTACGTGTCTGTGGACGGGGACACGAAAGCGAAGATGATTTTTGCCACGAAAGTCAAAATTAGTGGGGGCGCCTTGGTCTACGCGAGGGTAGGGGAAGCGTTCGATCTTGATTTTACCGTGGACGGCGTTAAGTACATGTTCGTGAGCGGCAATCCGCGCATAGCGCAGGTGGACGAAAAAACAGGGCGGGTCACGCCGTTGTCGCGCGGGAAAACCGCAATTGGGTTAAAAGCTGACGATGGCAGCGGGCTCGTTTCGGTCATATCTCTGACAGTAAACTGACGTGGCGGAATTTTACGCCTATGCTTGTAAAACGCCTAAGCCTTGGGCGGTTTCCTTCGCCTAAAGCTTAGGCGTTTGCGTGTGCCCCGCGCACCGACGCCATCGTCAGAAATTAACCGCTGAAACGCGTTAAACCCGCCGATTTAGCGGACGATATTGAAGATAGAAGGTAGTGTTAATACTAAGGCTGTTACGGCAAATTAAAACAGCGGAGCAAAGGAGGAAATTATCATGGCATTTTGCGAACAATGCGGAAAACAATATGCGGACGAGGCGCGCTTCTGTCCGAACTGCGGGAGACCGACGGGTATGAACGCGTCGCCCGACGGAGGGGGAGGCTGGGGCCAAGGCGCTTATGCGGCCCCGCCTCCCCAAGAGGGGTACAGGCCCGTGCCGCCACTACGGGAGGCCGCCCGTGACGCGGAGGAGAACAAGGTGATGGCCGTGCTGGCCTACATACTGTTCTTCATCCCGTTGCTGGCGGG
>JAIRPE010000115.1 GCA_031257175.1 Eubacteriales Family XIII. Incertae Sedis bacterium
GAAGACCGCCTTTCCGTGATTCTGTATTGTCTTGTTCAAACAACATTTTATCACGGATTTCGGTCTTCTGTTTCTTTAATCTTCCGATCCAAAACCCAGAACTATTTTACACCGCCCGCATTTTGACACAATAGTCCTCATTTGCGCCACTATTCGGCCCTTGCGGTTCCACAAAGACGCGGTAGAATAAAAATGGTTCCGAAATCCCCCGCGCCGCAGGAAGAGGAAACGCCGCCGACG
This sequence comes from Eubacteriales Family XIII. Incertae Sedis bacterium, assembly GCA_031257175.1. Lineage (GTDB taxonomy): Bacteria > Bacillota > Clostridia > Peptostreptococcales > Anaerovoracaceae > JAIRPE01. The sequence goes on from JAIRPE010000115.1 coordinate 241, forward strand.
GAAAGCGGCCCCGGAGGCGCCCCGCGCGGATTTCGGGAAGCCCGGCGACAACTGGCAAACAATTTGAGAAATATTAAACAAGGAGGCGATATTATGGCGATAGAGATTTTCAACCGTTACGAGAAAAAGTACCTGGTCGGCGAGGAAGTGTTCCATGCGTTGCAGGGAAAGCTGGCCGAGCGCATGGACTTGGACGGCCACAACCAGTCCCGTCTCACATACCCGATTTGCAATATATACTATGACACGGACGACAGCCGCCTGATCCGCGCGTCCCTGGCCAAGCCGCTCTACAAAGAGAAGCTGCGTCTGCGCTCATACGGGACGCCCACGGAGGGCAACACGGTGTACGTCGAAATCAAGAAAAAATTCAACGGCAAGGTGAACAAGCGCCGCAGCGGCATGAAGCCCCAAGAGGCGCGGGAATTTCTGTCAACGGGGCGGCTCCCCATCATCCAGCCCTACATGAACGCCCAAGTCCTGCGGGAGGTGCAGTACATGCTGACGCGGACGCCGCTGAAGCCCGCCGTCTATCTGTCCTACGAGCGCAGGGCCTTCAAAGGCGAGGCGGATTTGCGCGTCTCCTTCGACACGGACATACTCACGCGCAGGAGCGACCTGCGTCTGGAGAGCGGCGCCTACGGCGAGCCGTTGCTGCCCCGCGGCGTCTGGCTCATGGAAATCAAGACGGCGGGCGCGATCCCCCTGTGGCTGTCCAGACTGCTGGCCGAATACGGCGCCATGCCGCGCGGCTTCTCAAAATACGGCTTTGAATATCAAAAAAACGAAGCGAGGAGGGAAAAACAATGTTTGAGTCAATTTTCAACGGCAATATGACCGACGATAGCGGGCTGTCCGCGCTGAAACTGCTGATCGCCCTTGCCGCCTCCCTGGTTGTCGGCGCGGGTATCAGCCTCACTTACATGAAAACCCACAAAACCAAGACGCCCTCCCAAGGCTTCGCGGTGACCCTGGTGGTGCTGCCCGCCGTGGTGGCGCTGATAATCCTGCTGATAGGGGACTCTGTGGCGAGGGCCTTCTCATTGGCGGGGGCCTTCCAGATCATCCGCTTCCGCTCCGCGCCCGGCGACCCGAAAGACATCACCTTCGTGCTGTTCTCCATGGCGGTGGGGCTGTGCATGGGCACGGGCCACCCCCTCTACGGGGCGATGGCGGCGGCGCTGCTGTGCGCGGCCATGTTCCTGCTGGAAGCGGTCAAATACGGCCAATTAAAAACAGAGCGCGAAACTCTGAAAATCACCGTCCCCGAAAATCTGGACCTCCAGGACGCCTTCGACGGGGTTCTAGCCCGATACACCTCCGATTTTAAGCGGGTGCGGATGAAAACCTCCAACCTGGGCAGCCTGTTCGAGCTGCAGTACTCCGTGTCGGTGAAGCCGGGCGCGGACAAAAAAGCGCTCATCGACGAACTGCGGTGCCGCAACGGGAACCTGAACATCTCCCTGACCCTGGACGCGCCGCAGAACGAGTTTTAACACTATCCCTTGGCGCCCGTCCAATAATTTCGGGCGTAATTTAAAAGGAAACAATGAAAAGGAGACAGTGACAATGAAAATGAGAATAATAATGCCGCTCATAGCCTGCGCGCTCGTGGCTATAGTCGCGCTCGCGACCGCGGCCTGCTCCCAGAGCAGCGCCACCGTGGCGGAAGGCATGGAAACCAGCGGCGCCGCGACAGTACAAGAAGTTTCTTCAAAACCCGCAGGCTCCGCGAAGGACGTGGCAGGGGAGGGCGCGGAGGCGGAAGCCCTCGCCAATCCCGAGACTCCCGCGCCCGAGCAGGCGGACACGCCCCAAAAAAGCGGGCCCGCGACGACGTCCGGAGTAAGCCCCTCGGCGGCCGCCGCAGAAGGCGGGGTAGTCACCATAACCCAAGGCGGGGAGTACAATATCACAGGCAAACTCACGCAGGTGGTAGTCGCGGCCACGAGCAAGGACACGGTGAGGCTCCTGCTCAACGGCGCGGAAATCACCAACCCCAAGGGCGCGGCGATTTACGCCTCACAGTGCGACAAACTTGTCATAACCCTGGCGGAAGGCACGAAAAACACCGTGACCGACGGCGGCGGCGGCTACGAGTATGTCCTTCAGGCCGACGAAGAGCCTAACGCCGCGATTTTCAGCAAAGACGACCTCACCATAAACGGCAAAGGCTCGCTCATCGTGAACGCGGGGTTTAACAACGGCATAGGCACGAAGGACGACCTGGTCGTCGAAAGCGGCACGATAAACATCACCGCCGCCAACAACGGCATAAAGGGAAACGATTCCGTCACCGTGAGCGGAGGGGACCTCACGATTAAGGCGGGAAACGACGGCATCCAGTCCTCAAACGCCACAGACGCGGGCAAAGGCTTCATCAGCATAACAGGCGGCTCCTTCGCGATAACGGCGGCGCGCGACGGGATACAGGCCGAAACGACGCTGGGCGTCGCGGGCGGCACGTTCAACATAACGGCGGGCGGCGGCTCCGCCAAAGCGCCGAGCGCGGCTTCCGCCGAAAGCTACAAAGGCTTAAAAGCGAGCGGGGACATCGCCATATCAGGCGGCACGTTCGTCATAGACAGCGCGGATGACGCGGTTCACAGCAACGCCAACGTCACCATCAGCGGAGGGACGCTAACCATCAGCACGGGCGACGACGGCGCGCACGCCGACGGCGATCTGGCCGTCAAGGGCGGCACGGTCAACGTCACGAAGTCCTACGAGGGCCTCGAGGGCAATAACGTCACGATAAGCGGCGGCACGATCACGGTAGTCGCGACAGACGACGGCATAAACGCGGCAGGCGGCGCGGACAACAGCGGCATGGGCGGCCGAGGCTTCGGCGGCGGCGACAGATTCGCGGCGGCGGGCGCCCATGCGATCAACATCACGGGCGGCGTTGTGACAGTCTACGCGAACAGCGACGTGCTGGACTCAAACGGCGCGATCAGCGTCACGGGCGGGACCGTCGCCGTGTTCAAAATGCAGGGCGAAGGCGAGCTTCTGGACGCGGACGGCACGGCGGCGATACCCCCCGCGCTCTTCGGGCCAAGCGTCGCGGCAGGCGCGAAGCTGAGCGTCCTGTCAGGGACAACCACGCTCTGGAGCGGCACGACCGCCAACGCCGCCACATCCTTCGCCCTAATAATCCCCGGCCTGGAGAACGGCGCGGGCTACACCTTGCGAACCGACGGCGGCTCGACGACGCTGACGGCGACAACCGCCGCGCCCCGCATGGGCGGAGGGATGCAGCAAGAGGGGATGCGGCCCGGAGGAGGGCAGATGCCCGGAGGCGGAGGCGGAGGCGGGGGACGGCAACGCCCCGCGTGAACGACGAGGAAAGTAGCCCCGACGCCCCCGCCCTTCGGCCAAACGGCCTGGAGGGCGGGGGCGTCATTTTGACGCAAAATCCACGCCTGGCTAGAGGTCGCGGGATTTCGCGCATTTCCATGGAAAAGGAGCATTACTTACAGGCTTGTTTTCAACCTCGTTACAAGCGTGGGGAGGTATTCAACTCGAATTTAATACGTATAACATCTCATATTGTTAATAAAAGCTCTAACGAATATTTTATTACTTATATTACATATAATAACATAAATATTTTTAATTATTGACAGCTTAAGTGTCTTGATGTAATATGTATTCTATGAGGATGTCATATTGTATACTTGCTTTGTGCGGTTTCAGAACCGCGATTGTAGGCAATGAAACTGTTTGAGCTGATATGGCTCACCGTAATAGGAGGCATCGGCGTTTGCATGTGCCGTTCGTGGACCGCTTCCCCGAGGAAAGCTACCTGTACAGGCTCATGTCAACCAAGTTCGGGGAGGAGATGAGCCGGGACGAGGTGGACGCCCGCATTAAGGAAATAGTGGAGGGCGGCGGGGCCGCCGGAAATTATCACGGTGATAACTTTGAGGAGGGACATGGGTATGCGTAATCTGGTGTTAATGGTGTTAATGGTGTGCGTGGCGCTCGCCGCTTTGGCCTCGCCGATGGGGCTTCGCCCCGCGTTCGCGACGGAGCATGACTTCGACGAGGGGAAGCTGACCTGCCTCGTGTCCTTCCGCATAGAGGACGGGACGGGCGGCGCGTTCCCCGACGACGTGGAGGTACGGCTGACCGACGCGATGACGGCCAGGACGTTTGAATTCACCTTGGAGAGAGGGGCGGGCTATGAGGCCAGGATGAGAGTTTATCCTAACACGACGTATCTTGTGGACGTCTCCTATCCGAACAGCGGCCTGTTCACGTTAGAAAACGCGGATGGGTCGGGCATGGACGCGTTCGTGGTGGAAGACGGGCCGGTTGACATAGTTTGGGAGGCGTTCGGGGTCGGGGACGCCAGAGTCGCGCGCACGGGAACCGTAGAAGCTGGATCGGCGGAAGCTGAAACGAAAGCACAACCAAAAGGCGCGGCTGCGACGTTGTTCAAAGAATTCTACGACGCGGTGAAGCACATGGACGGAGATGACGAATGGAATGATTTTTTCAGGTCTTATGACATGTGGTCTGCGGTGAGAAGCAAAAGGTACGTTGAGGTATGCGGCGGGACGACGGACGAATGGGAAGCAATGTCGGATTTTGAGAAGTTAGTCTGGGACGAGACATACGTCAGAATTGTTGATCGCTTGAACGCTTCAAATTATGACTACTATTTCGGCACGGAAAAGAATTTCGAGGACAACACAATTTTCCCAGGATATCATGCATTAACCACATACGGCGACGGCACTGAGGCGGCGGCGTACAAAAAACTTATGCTCTGGCAGTACGAGTACATCAAGGAGCATGGCTCGCCGTACAACTTCATGACGGGCCTTGACTATGTCCAAAGCAAGCCCGGCGCGAAGCCCGTTGACCCCGAGCGGGAAAAAAAAGAGGCGGCCGAGCGGGAGCGCCGGGAGTTGGAGAGCGTGCGGCGGGAATTCGAGCGCGAGCTCGCCCTCGACCTCGACCAGGATGAGCCCGCTGGCCTTGGCGTGTGGGGGAAAACCGCCAAAGCGGTCGCGGCGAACGTCGTCTCCATCCTCATCCTGCTAGTTCTTTCCGGGGCGCTCACGGTCGTCGTTCTGCGCCGAAGGCGGGGATGGGGCAAGAAGGGCTAGGGCAGGTCCGCCTCGCGCGAACGGCGAGGAAAGGTATCCCCGACTTCAGGCTGTCAAAAAGGCAACGCCCCGCTTTGTTTTTTTAGTTAGTTATCCCACATATTCGAGCATGTGGCGAACGTTGAAAAACCGATACATGGATGATACAATCAATACATAGGCGGGAAGCACGGATATGGTAGGGAGAGCCACGTATAAGCGGCTGTTGCCGTATCTCGCCACGATATGCAATGCTTTCGCGACGAAGTTTTAAGGAAGATGTTAGGGTATACTGAAAATTTCAATAAACGCGTAGATTTAAGAAAACGGAGCGAACGATTGTAACAGGAAACTAATGGCAAAGGGACAAGCCGATGCGACTGTTTATAGCTGTAAACTTCAACACTGATACCCGTGAGAGGCTTATCGCCTTGCGTGAGGAGTTGCGTTCGTGCGCACGGCGCGGTAACTTCTCCCTTGATGACAACCTACACCTGACGCTTGTCTTTCTCGGCAACTGCAACACGGAACAGATTGCTGACGCGAAAGCGGCTATGGCCAACCTCAGTTTTGAACCGTTCAGAACGATTGTGGAGCGTGTTGGGCGCTTTAAGCGCGATGCCGGCGATATATGGTGGGCGGGACTGCGTGAGGACAAGCCGTTAATGAATCTGCAGCGTGAGTTGTCGGACAATCTCCGCTCGGCGGGTTTTGCCATCGAAAGCCGTAAATACAGCCCGCATATCACTCTTGGCCGAGAGGTCATGACAGACCGCGCCCCGTGGCGCGTTTCGCCGTTTGGCGAAATCGTGATGAGCATTGAGCTGATGAAATCAGAGCGTATGGATGGTAAGCTGACCTATACGGCGATTTATCAAAAATGCTTGCTACGAAAATATTAAAAACAAGAATTAAGGATATTACAGCTCCAAATAGCCGATTATACCCGTACGGACAGTGAGGAAAGATACAAAATGGATTTGGCGTGAGCTTTGCGCCGAGACTGTGACTATGCTGAAGAGATCAGTCAAGCGGGAAGAAGAATAAACATTGTCTGCGGACATTACGCCCACAACAGACGAAAGCCCGAGGTTTTGCCTTGGGCTTTCGCGCAAATCGGCTAATAATAGACAAAGGTTTCTCATGTACTGTATTACGAAAAAAACTTGAGAAGCGTGATGAGTAAATGTCCATATGAACGCGACGCGGATAAAAGTTTTCGAGGCGCTCAGGCACGACGGTTCTTGGCGATTGTCAATCCTCACGGATCCTCCTCCCGAGCCTACGCCGCGCCATCAGAAGCGCGACGGCCAGGCAGGCCGTTACGGCTAAGGCGGCCCATCCGTAGGGGGGTATCCCGCCGCCTTCCGCCCCAGGCCCGTCGGATAGGGGCGCCCGCGCTTCGGCCACGTCCGCCAACAGGCCGGCGTCAACCTGAACAACTACGTCCTCGGAGGACGCCGGGGCGGCGGCCACGCCGCCTTCGCCGTCAACGTACACCAGCTTCATGTCGCGGACGCTCAGGGACTGCGGCTCGTCGCCTTTATATAGCAGGCGGGCGGAGCAGACGGGAGTCGCCTCCGTGATGTTGTTGCCCGCCGTTTGCGAGAAAATCCCGATGAGATAGCGCGCCCCGCCCGTCTGCGGGTCATCCTGGCCCGCGTGGTACGCCTTGCCGTAGCCGGGCGGGAAGGATATGTCCAGACTGGGGTCGCCCGAGCCGTCGCTCAGGTCTATGATGGCGAGATTGTCAGGGTCGCTGGTCACGAGGTTGAAATCCAGCGAGGCGTAAGGCTCGCTGGGCGTCCCCACCGCCACGTCAACCGTCAGCACAAGCCCGTCTCCCGTCTCCTCGACCTTAGATACGCTCATGGCCGCCTCTGCGGAGGGGGCCGCCAGCGCTACGGCGGGAATCGACGCGAAAAGCCCGCAGGCTAGCAGGCATAAGGCGGCCTTCTTGAAGGCCGCGCGTTTAAATCTTGGCATGTTCAATTTTAAAAGTCTCCTTCTTTGCTGTTCCCGTTGCCCCATGAATCCCGGAAACGCCGACGCGGCGGGGAAAACCCGCCGCGCGGGCGCGACTTCTTTCGTTGCTTCGAGGCCGCTTCAAAGCACCTAGGCAATATTTCCGTCACTCCGGGCTTGTCCCGAAGCCCCAAAGGGGCATCAGGCCGTTAGTTGTACAGTACTTGGATCAGCGCGGTGACGTCCAGCATGTCAACGACGCCGTCCTTGTTAATGTCCGCGTCCGCGTTGTCGCTCCCGAAGTAATACAGCACGAAGGAGAGGTCGGCGGCCGTGACGTCGCCGTCGCCGTTGGCGTCCGACGGGGATCTGTACTTGAACAAGGCCAGGGCGTCATTCGGGTTGACCGTCACATCGACCGCGCCGCCCTTGGAATAAGCCTTGACGTCGCCCAGCTGCACGTAAGCCCTGTCAGGCGTCTGCCCGGCTTTCGGCGCCACTTCGACGAAGGCTACCGTGAGCGCCGCGTCGTGCCCCAGCGCCCCGTCGTTCTTGACGCCGACGACTATTCTCACGCGCCCCGCGCCGTCGTCGTTGACGATGGCCACGGTCGCGCCCTCAAGCTCCTGGGTCAGCCGCGCCTTAACGTCGTACTTGGCGCTGTCGTAATAAATAGTTCCCTCGATGAGGTTGACGGGATTGGTGTTGACGTCCGCCGCCACCGCGAACACCTTCTTCAGGTTCTCGCTCATATCCTCCGCCAAAGTGATGCTGAGGTTGTGGGTGGGGTCTTTGGGCTCTTCGAGGATATTGCCGCCGCCGTCAACGACATTGGCCATGTTCGTTAGGGTGTTCCCATAGACGGAGCTGTCGCTCAGGGTGAGAGCCCGTGAGGCCGAGCCGTTGATGCCGCCCACGCTGGGGCTGGTGTTGTTGAGGACTCTGACGCGCTCCAGGAAGCCGACGACGCCGATGTTAAGCGCGCCGCCCGCGCCGGTGGCGCTGTTTCCCGTGAACGTGCTGTCAGTGATCCGCGCGGTCGTCCCGCTCTGGTGCCGTATGGCCCCGCCGACCCCGTTGGTCGCCGCGTTGTCGGTGAACACGCAGCCGGACACGTTCAGCTCCCCGTTCCACAGGCCGACCGCGCCGCCGCCCTGACGGTCACTGTTCGGCATATTGGTGAAGACGGCGTCCCTAATGGTGAGGTTCAGCCTCTTGCTGCGCCCGCCGAAGCGAAGCCCGGTCTTGTTCACGCCGTTGCCGTTGATGGTGTGCCCGTTCCCGTTGATGGTCAGGGAGGCTCCGCTGGTGTACGCCGTGTAAGTGGCGGAGGTGACGGCGTCGATGTCATTCGTGATATTTACGGTCAGGCTCCCGTCGGTCAGGGACTGCAACGCCGCCACAAGCTCATCCCCGGTGGAGACGTCCACCGCCCCGTCGGCCGCCAGCGCGGCAGGGGGCAGGAGGGTGAGAGCCAGCATAAGGGACAGCGCGGCGGTCAGAACTCGTTTGGATCCATGTGTCTTGTTTTTCATGCGAATGCTTCCTTTCTTCATTTAACAATCCTGTCGGACCTTCGTTTAACAATCCTGTCGGATTCAATATGGTTAACCTGTTTTAAAGCGCGTTTTTCCCTACCACCTCCTTCTCATGCTTATCCTTTTTTAAACCCCGCCCAAAATTATCGGGCGGACGTCGGAAGATAGCATCCACCAATCCGTCTCTCTTAAGGTAAGCGGACTAGTATCAGCAAAACGTGTCCGGGACGGCGGCGCCCGCGGCGCGGGCGGGAGGCGACGGGAAAACCCCGCCGCGAAATGTTTGCCGCGAATTGCCGCGGCCCGACGGAAAAATTGCCGCGGCCGCTTGCATTCCTGAACCCGTCGTGCTATACTGTAAAATGTTCGACTACTCAAACACATTGTAGCACGGCGGTTAGCCATAGGCAACTGTTCGGCGCGGATAAAATATTTATTGGGTAAGAATTGATACAAAAAGGGTATGCGAGCCATGAAAAACATCCGACCGCGACAGCGCGTGGACGAGGCGGGGGACTGCCCCCCAGGCGTCCGCCGACTCGCTTTCAGGGACAAGTTCCTCATAGAGAGGACGGAATGCGGCATCTCCATTCGTGTGGGCAGGCGGTATTATGACAGGGAAATCAGGCGCCGTTTCCCCGAGGAGGCGGCTGAGAGCGGGAGGTTCCTCGCCTTCGACGACTGCGACAGCCTCGACCCGCCCGCGCGGCTCGTGTTCAGCCAGCTGCGGCGCAGCCTCGACGCGGGGGTCACGTCCGAGATGTACTACGAGGCCAAGGTGTTGGAGCTGCTTTTTTTCATCGGCAGCGGCGCGGCGCCGCCCGAGCGTGGCGGGGCGAGGCTCCCCCGCGACGACATGGAGGCCGTGAACGCCGTTCGCGGCATAATCGACGCCCAGTTCCGCAGTTGCCCGAAAATAGCGGAGCTGGCCGTCATGGCCAGCACCAGCCCCGCGAAGCTTCAGAGGGACTTCAAGGCCGCGTTCGGGCGCACCATACACGACTACCTCTCGGAGACAAGGATGGAGAGGGCGTTGGATTTGCTCGACCAGCCTGACAAAACGGTGGCCATGGTAGCCAGGGCGGTGGGCTGCATGAAGCCGGGGCGGTTTTCCGAAATTTTCAAGGCCGCCTACGGATTGACGCCGTCGGAATACAGGAGGCGCAAAAATGGAAAAATTGTCATTCACGCTGGAGAGCTATCTTGACGCGGTTTACGAGCTGTCCAGGGAGAAAGAGGGCACGCGGCTCACGGACGTGGCGCGGCGGATGAACGTGACGAAGTCCACGGCGAACGCGGCTATGGCGTCCCTGGCGAAAAAGCGGCTGATTGAGAGCGAGCGCTACCAGAGCATCCGCCTGACGGAATCGGGCGCGGCCATGGCGAGGGGCGTGACCAGGAAGCATGAGACCATAAGGCGCTTCTTTTGCGAGTGCCTGAAAATGGACGGGGAGGCGGCTGACGCCGACGCCTGCGCCATAGAACACGTGATAAGCGACGCCGCCGTGCGGGCCATGAGGGAGTGTCTGGAGGAGCCGCGCCGTGAGGGCAGCCCCGCCCCTGAGGGCGTATGGTTCGCGGAGATTTGAGGGGCCG
>JAIRPE010000125.1 GCA_031257175.1 Eubacteriales Family XIII. Incertae Sedis bacterium
CGACGGCGCGCCCCCCTCTAGCTGAACAGCTCCTTCATGGCGTCGAAGAACTTCTTCCTTTTGGCGTAGGCCTCGCCGCTGTTCTCCTTCTTTATGGTCTCATCCAGCTTCTTCAGCAGCTTCTTCTCCTCGGAGGACAGCTTCGTGGGTATCTCTAAGACCACCTTCACGTTCAAATCCCCCGTCTTTGACGAACGCAGGGACTTGACTCCCTTGCCTTTGAGGCGGAACACCGTGTCCGGCTGGGTGCCCGGCGGTATCTTGTAGGAAACCTTCTCCTCCAGGGTGGGCACCACTATAGTGTCCCCCAGCGCCGCCTGGGTGAATGTAATGGGTATCTCCAGCCACAAATCCGTCCCCCTGCGGAGGAAGATCATGTGGGGAGCCACCGATATGACCACATAAAGGTCTCCGGGCGGCCCGCCGCCCGAGCCCGGCTCGCCCTGCCCCTTGAGGCTTATCACCGAGTCGTTGTCCACCCCTGCGGGAATGTCCACGGAGATAGTCACGTCCGTGCGGAGCTTGCCGCCGCCCCCGCATTTCCGACAAGGCGTCTCTATCACCTCGCCCACGCCGCCGCAGCGCGAGCAGGGCGACACGTTGGTGAATTGGCCGAAGGGCGTCCTTTGGGTGCTTCTGACCTCCCCGGAGCCGCCGCAGGCGGAACACTTGATTTTGGCGGCCCCGTTGGCCGCGCCGCTGCCGTCGCACTCGTCGCAGACCACGTGCTTGTTGAGCTGTATCTGCTTCTTCACGCCGAAAGCCGCTTCCTCGAACTTGATGCGCAGATTTTTCTGTATGTCAGGCCCCTTGCGCGGCCCGTTGCGCCTGCGCGCGGAAGCCCCGCCGCCGAACATGCCGCCGAACAGGTCGAAAATGTCGTCGAATCCCCCGCCGAAGCCGCCCCCGGCGCCGCCGAAGCCGGCGTTGGGATCGACTCCCGCGTGGCCGAACCTGTCGTAACGCTCCTTTGACTGAGGGTCGGAAAGAATGCCGTAGGCTTCGTTCACTTCTTTGAACTTTTCCTCTGCGCCCTTGTCGCCCGGATTCTTGTCCGGATGATATTGCATGGCCAATTTTCGGAAAGCCTTCTTTATCTCAGCCTCCGTCGCGCCTTTCTTCAGGCCAAGCACCTCATAATAATCCCTCTTCTCCGCCATTTCATACCTTTCGCAATTCAGGGAACCTCCAAAGACCCTCGCCTGGTGCCGAACAGCGGATTTTTGGAAGTCCCCTACATATTAAGCAATTGAATTAAGCAATTAAACACGCGCTAAAAACCTCGCGTCTTCGCGGCCTTCCGCAGCCTGACGCAGCCTCAGGCTTTATCTTCGCCCGATTTGTCCTCGTCCACCACTTCGTAGTCCACGTCCACCACGTTGTCCCTGGCCGGGCCCGCGTCCTGGGCTCCCGCCCCGCCGTCCTGGGCGCCAAAGCCCTCGCCCGCGCCGCCGGCGAAGCCCTGTCCGCCCGCGCCCGCCTGCTGCTGGGCCTGCTCGTAGATTTTCTGGGAAATGGCGTGGAACTCGTTGGTCAGCGTCTCGGTCTTGCTCTTCACCTCGTCTATCGTGCCGTTCTGCAAAGCCGCGGACAACTCGTCTTTCGCCGCCGTCACCTTGGCCTTCTCTTCCTCGGACAGGCGCCCCTCTATCTCCTTCAGCGCCTTCTCCGTCTCGTAGACCAGCGTCTCGGCCCTGTTCCTGGCCTCAATCTCTTCCTTGCGCTTCTTGTCCTCCGCCGCGTACTGCTCCGCCTCGCGGACTTTGGCCTTTATCTCCTCGTCGGAAAGCTTCGTGGACGACGTTATCGTTATCCGCTGCTCCTTGCCCGTGCCCATGTCCTTCGCGCTCACGTTGACAATGCCGTTGGCGTCGATGTCGAAAGTCACCTCTATCTGGGGAACCCCTCTGGGCGCGGGCGGTATCCCCGCTAACTGGAACCTGCCCAGGGTGATGTTCCCGGCCGCCATCTCCCTCTCGCCCTGCATGACGTGGATGTCCACGGCGGTCTGGTTGTCCGCGGCGGTGGAGAATATCTGGCTTTTCTTCGTGGGTATGGTGGTGTTCCGCTCTATCAGCCTGGTGGCCACCCCGCCCAGAGTCTCGATGGACAGGGACAGCGGCGTGACGTCCAAAAGCAGCACGTCATGAACCTCGCCCGTCAGCACGCCCGCCTGGATGGCCGCGCCGATGGCCACGCACTCGTCGGGGTTAATCCCCTTGAAGGGATCCTTGTTGGTGATTTTCTTGACGGCGGCCTGCACGGCGGGTATCCTGGTGGAGCCGCCCACCAATATCACCTTGTCAATATCGCTCTGGGTGATGCCCGCGTCGGCCAGCGCCTTGCGCATAGGCTCCACCGTCTTTTCCACCAGGTCGGCGGTAAGCTGGTCGAATTTCGCCCTGGTGACGTCCAGGTTGAGGTGCAGCGGCCCGTCCTGGTTCACGGTGATGAAGGGCAGATTGATATTGGTCGTCTGGGAGCTGGACAGCTCCTTCTTCGCCTTCTCCGCCGCCTCCTTGAGCCTCTGCAGGGCCATCTTGTCATTGCGCAGGTCTACCCTGTTCTCCTTCATGAAGGAATCGGCGATGAAGTTCATCAGAGCGTCGTCGAAATCGTCGCCGCCCAGCTTGTTGTTGCCGTTGGTGGCCAGCACCTCGAACACCCCGTCCCCCAGCTCCAGCACCGACACGTCGAAGGTGCCGCCGCCCAGGTCATAGACCAGTATCTTGTGGTGTTCCGTGTCCTTGTCCAGGCCATACGCCAGCGACGCCGCCGTGGGCTCGTTTATTATCCTCTTAACGTCCAGGCCGGCTATCTTGCCCGCGTCCTTCGTGGCCTGCTTCTGGCTGTCCGTGAAGTAAGCCGGGACGGTGATGACGGCCTCCGTCACCTTCTCCCCCAAATAAGCTTCCGCGTCCGCTTTCAGCTTGCCCAGCACCATGGCCGATATGTCCTGGGGCGTGTAAGCCTTCCCGTCAATCTCAATCTTGTAGCTGGTGCCCATCTGCCTTTTTATGGACGATATAGTCCTGTCAGGATTGGTTATGGCCTGGCGTTTCGCCGTCTCCCCCACCAGACGCTCCCCATTCTTGGCGAAGCCCACCACCGAAGGGGTGGTTCTGTTGCCTTCCGCGTTTGGAATGACGACGGGCTCGCCGCCCTCCAGCACGGACACGCACGAATTAGTCGTTCCCAGGTCTATTCCTATTACTTTTCCCATTTTTCTACCTCTCTCCATTAAAGCTTGTCTTTTTCACGTGAGTCGTCGTTGCTGCTCGCTCCCTCGTCAGTTACGTACCTGGAGTACGCGCCTTCCTCCGTCGCTCACGCGCCTAGCCTCACGCGAAAAATCCTGCGCTTCATCTCACCGCTTGTCTTTTTCACGTGAGTCGTCGTTGCCGCCCGCTCCTTCACGCGAAAAATCCCGCGCTTATCGCTTATATTTCCCGTCGGCTATTGGGCCACTTTGACCATAGCCGGCCTTATTACCTTCTCTTTCAGCTTGTAGCCCTTCTTAAGCACCGCGGAGACCTTGCCGCTCTCGTACTCGCCGCCTTCCTCCATCATCACCGCGTGGTGCCGCGCCGGGTCGAAGTCCTCGCCCAGGCACAGCATTTCCTCCACCTGGTTTTTGGCCAGCACGTCCTGAAGCTGCTTGAAAATCATCTCCATGCCCTGGGCGTAGGCGTCCATCCCCGCGCCCTCCCGTTGCTCCAAGGCCCGCTCGAAATTGTCCAGGACGTCCAGCAGGCTCGCCGCCATGCGCTCGTTCGCGAAAGCCAATATGTCATCCTTTTCCTTTTCAACCCGCCTTTTATAATTCTGGAAATCCGCAGCCAGCCTCATGTACTTCAGGTTAAGGGCCTCGTCCTCCTGCCGCTCCTGCCCCGACGCCTCGCGCGCCGCTTCCTGCTCGTCTCCCGGCGTTCCCGCCTCGGCGCCCGTGCCGTCCTCCGCGCTCTCGCCGCCTTCGGCGTCGCCGCCGCAGGCGGCCTGCCCGACGTCAGCCCGCTCTTCCTCCGACGCCTCCGCGCCCCGTTTCTTCTTAACCTCCGCGTCCGCGGTTTTGCTATGTCTAGCGCTCATTTTTCAACCCCCTCGCCGTCGGCCTGCCGAGCCGTCGGCCATATCCTGCGGAACCCCTCGGCGGCCCCGCGCCGCCCGTTCAGGCGCTCTCCGCCCGACAGTCCGCGGCGGCTCCCGAAAAGCCCCTCGTGCCATTATCGCCCCGCCTTGCTACGGCGCCTTGAACACGTTGTTCAAATTGTCCGTCATGTATTCCACCACCGACGTCACCTTGTCGTAGTTCATCCGCGTGGGCCCTATGACCCCCAGCTTCCCCACGAGCTTGCCGTTGATGTGGTAAGTGGCCGTGATAACGCTGCAATCCTGCATCAAGTCCGCTTTGTTCTCGTTGCCGATGGTTATGATGACCCCGTCATCCCTGTTCACCAGGACTTCCATCAGTCTCTTTTTCTTCTGGACCATCTCCAGGAACATCCTGGCCTTGTCGATGTTGTTGTACTCGGGGATGGTGAAGATGTTGGTCAGCCCGTCCATATAGAGGTTCACGTCCAACATGCTCTCAAGCGTGTCCATGAAGCTGGGCATGATGCTGGCGGCCAGGCGGCTCATCGCCTCGATGTCCGTCTCGAAGCTGCGTATGATGTCCATGGTCAGTATGTCGGATATGGTCTTGCCCCGATAATTGTACGTCAGCGCCTTGGCCAGCAGGTTCAGGCTGTCCTCGGTGTATGGGACGCGCAGCTTCAGCGCGGCGTTCTTTATCTTGCCGCTCTCCGCCACTATCATTATCACCACCGTCTCCTCGTCGGCGGGGAGTATGTTGACGTACTTCAGCACGTTCGCGTCCTGCTTGGGCGTCAGCGCGAAGGATGTGAGGCTCGTTATCTCCGACAGCACGTTCGCCGCCCTCTGTATGATGCCGTCCAACTCCGTGATGTTGCTGGCGAGCTGCTCGGATATGGTGCGCTTCTCCTCCTCGGTCAAATCCGCCTTCGACATCAGGTAGTCCACGTACAGCCTGTACGCCCTGTCCGACGGCACTCGCCCGGCCGAGGTGTGGGGATGGGTCAGATACCCCAAATCCTCCAAATCGGACATTTCGTTCCTTATGGTGGCGGGGCTTATGCCCATGCCGTACTTCTTCGACAAAGTACGGGAGCCCACCGGCTCCGCAGAAGCGATGAAGTCCGAAATGATGGCTTGCAGTATTTTCAATTTTCTCTCAGTAAGCTCCATATTCTTCCTCCGCTCCCTGTGGGCGCCTCCGCTTGTTAGCACTCTTATTTGACGAGTGCTAACCCATAGTTTTAATTTAACACTGTCAACGGATAAAGTCAACAGTGTTTTAATAAATAGTACCCAAATTTTATCGGAAACAATCAGATTTTTTTGTCCGGGCGCGGGGAAAGA
Organism: Eubacteriales Family XIII. Incertae Sedis bacterium; assembly: GCA_031257175.1. Lineage (GTDB taxonomy): Bacteria > Bacillota > Clostridia > Peptostreptococcales > Anaerovoracaceae > JAIRPE01. The sequence goes on from JAIRPE010000125.1 coordinate 5,440, forward strand.
ACGCCCGACGGCCGCGACGCGGCTTATACTTATCCTCTTTTTAAATCCCGCCCAAAATCACCGGGCGGGCGCCGAAGACAGTATCCGCCAATCCGCCTTGAGGTAAGAGGCGGTATTACCTGGGGACGCGTCTTATCCAGCGCAGCCTCGACTTCTGCTTCTTCCCTTCTTTGCCCATCCTGACCGGGTCTGCCGTCAGCACCAGCACGTTGTCGCCCTCTCTGCCCACGTAACGCTTCTGCGCGCTGCCTATCCAGTTCGGTATCAGGCTGTACTTGAGCTTGTGGTAAACTATGCCGTTTTCCTCATCGACCTCGAACTCCCCGGCGTAGGCGAACAGCCCCCTGGCCGCCGCCAGCGTCTGCTCCTCGCTGCCGCCCTCCGTGTCCGGTATGTCGTACCGCGGCCTGCCCGCTCTGGCGATCTGCACCGAAATCCACCCGTCGTTGGAGTAGCAGATGAAGCCGGTGGCCCCCTCCCCCATTATCTCCGTGACGTTGCCTTCCTCATCCGTGCCCGTGAAGCTGTCCAGCTCCCATGTGCCTACTAACCAATCCGCTATCATGTCTGTCACCGTTCCTTTCTTTTGCAAAATACTCATCGTAACGCAAAGACCGCCTAGGCGCCTTAGCCATGCAGGCCTTGGCGCGGGAGCGGCTGCGCGTTTACCTGACAAAAAATATCAGCGTGTTCAAAACGAACAACGGCAGCAACACCAACCCCGACCATTTCATGTAGCCGAAAAAGCTCGGCATCTTCACGCCGTTTTCCTCAGCTATGGATCTGACCATGAAGTTCGGCGCGTTTCCGATATAAGTGTTGGCCCCCATAAACACCGCGCCCGCCGAAACGGCCAGCAGGACGTTCGGCGCCACAGTGCCTATGGCAGTGGCCACCCCGGCCGTCGCGCCCAGGGAGCCGGCCGTGGACAAAAACACCAGATACGTCGGCGCGTTGTCTAAAAAACTGGAGAGCGCGCCGGTAGTCCAGAAAAACTGCCATGGCCGAACGAGGCCCAATTCAGCGCCTTTGACGTTCAAGATGGCCAGCGCCGGTATCATGGTGATGAATATGCCAATAAACAGGCCCGCCACTTCCTTAATGGGAGCCCATGTGAAGAAATTCGCCTCATGCAGCTCTTTTTTCGTGCTTATGACAGACAACGCCCCCGCCAATATGATGACGCCCATCTGAATCAGATTCGTGAAAGGCATGACCAGGCCCTCGTAGACATGCACTCCTTTCAGGCTTTCCGCAGCGAAGTCGTAAAACACGGGACTGGCGGACAACATGCCGCTCAGGATCACGCTGCCCACTATCATCGCGAGAAAAACGAGGTTGTGCAGCCCTTCCGCCTTCAACGGCTGTTTGGGCGCCCCGTCGTCCGTCCTATTTCCTGCAGCTATTTCTTTTTTGTAGAGCCTGCTGTCCATGACGAAGTACGCCGCCAGCAAGACGACCGTGTTGAAGAGCAGAAGAGGCAAGAGCCTCATAGTCCAGAAAAACGGCACCCCTCTCAAAAAACCCAGAAACAACGGCGGATCCCCGACCGGCGTCAGGCAACCGCCGATATTGGAAACCAGGAATATGAAAAAAACCACCGTATGAGCCTTCTTCTCCCGCCATTTGTTGGCGCGAAGCAGGGGCCTGACCAGAAGCATGCTCGCCCCGGTAGTTCCCACCCAGCTGGCCATGATCGTGCCTATCAGCAGAAACGCCAGATTGCCTTTGGGCGTGCCGGGCAGATCGCCCTTCAGCACGATGCCCCCCGACACGGCGAACAACCCCCATAGCAGCACTATGAAGGGCAGGTAGTCCAGGAGCACTATCTCCAACAATTCGAACAGCGCCTCGCTCCAACCGAACGCCACGCCGAATGGCGCCATGAACAGAGCCGCCCAACAGAGGGCGACGACGAAAAAACGTTTCTCCCACCAGTGGGGTTTCACTAAGGGAAAAACGGCGATAGAAAGCAACATCCCAACAAAGGGCAACACGCTCCAAACGGGAAGCGCGTTCCCCAATTCATGGCCAGCCTCGCTCGCGGCCAGCGCCGTTTCCGGCGAAAGGACAGGAAAAGCGGCTACGGCCGCATACAACAGCAACCTGCTTGATCTTAGCGACATTGTTCCCTCCCGTCTTTCAAAATCCGGGCTCCTGTAAGAACCGACGACGCCCGTTTAGCCGCGTCGTCTATGACGTCCCGCCCGCCTTTGTTCCATCTCCTCGTGCAATGCCCTCATCTCATCGTCCTTTATGACGAGAGGCTCCAGTTTTTTCAGACTGCCGTCGTCATTCATCGCTACCATCGTGACGAAAGCCGTCACCGCCTTATGCGATCCATCGCCTTTCGTGAGATCCTCCGCATAGGCGGCGACTGTGATTTCCATGGAAGAATTTCCTACATATGCCAGTTTAGCCTTAAACGTCACGTGCATCCCGACTTTGATCGGGTAAATGAACTGAACCTCATCCACTCGCGCGGTCACGACGCGCCCGCCGGAGTAGCGCAAGGCCACCGCCCCCGCCGCGTTGTCTATAAGCTTCATTATCTCCCCGCCATGAATATCGCCTCCGATATTGGCTTGGAATGGCTGCATCAAATACGCTATGGTCGCTTCTATATCCTGACTCATCATTATCACCAAAAAAGGGGCGGAACGCGCCCGCCGCTCAAACCTCGGACACGCCAAGAATAAATTCCGGCATCGGGCTACTATATCAGATTTTCAGGATTCAGGCATTCCAGCTCGGGAAGAGTGAATATCCCGTCTTTGCGGATCAACACGTCGTCGAACCAGATCTCTCCACCGCCGTAGTCCTTCCTCTGAATAAGCACTAAATCCCAGTGTATGGACGATTTGTTGCCGTTGAAAGCGTCCTCGTACGCCGCGCCGGGCGTCAGATGCACGCTGCCTGAAATCTTTTCGTCGAACAGCGTGTCCTTCATAGGGTGCAGTATGTAAGGGTTGACGCCTATGGCGAACTCCCCGAAATATCTGGCGCCCTCGTCCGTGTCCAAGTATTTATTGATCCTTTCGGCGTCGTTCGCGCGCGCGTCCACGATCTTCCCGTTCTTTATCTCGAATTTTATGTTCTCGAAGGTGAACCCTTGTTCCTCCGACGGAGTGTTGTATGATATCACCCCGTTCATAGAGTCTTTCACGGGCGCCGTGTAAACCTCCCCGTCAGGGATATTGCGTTCCCCGTCGCACTTTATGGCGCCGATTCCCTTTATCGAAAATTCCAAATCCGTGCCAGGCCCCGCAATCCTCACCTTGTCTACGCTGTTCATCAACGTCACCAACGGGTCCATGGCTTTTGACATTTTCCCGTAGTCTAAATTGCAGACGTCAAAATAGAAGTTCTCGAAACGCTCCAGGCTAGTGTTCGCCAACTGCGCCATGGAGTAGCTCGGATACCTCAGAACTACCCATTTTGTGCGGTTAACGCGGTAATCCAGCACCGGTCTGAGCCCCTTGTTGTACACGCTGAGCCTGTCGGCGGGAACATCGGCAGTCTCGGACGAGTTCAGCCCTCCCCTTATGGCGATATACGCGTCCATCCCTTTCATTTGCGCTAGCTGGCAATCTTTCATGAATTCTATCTGCTCTTCCGCGCAACCCAGCATTATCTCTCTGGTGACGGAAGCGTCCCTGATCTCCGCGAAGGGTATCCCCCCTGCGGCGTAAATGTCCTTGATCACCTGACGCGCCAAGGTTTTGCAGGCTTCTCCTTCGTATGACACCAGCGCCCTTTCGCCTCTTTGGATTTTACACGAGTAGTTCACTAAAACCTTCGACAGCTTACCAATTCTCTCATCCATAAACAGGCTCCTTATACTTGTACTTTTTTAAATTACGCCCAAAACTATTGGTCGGACATCGGAAGATAGTATCTACTAATCCGCTTCAACGCAACATTTTAAACACGGATGAGCATTATGCCTTTCCCGCTCAAGATCCCGACCCGAACCGTGAGCCGGGCGGTTGAAGGAAGCGCTTCCCGCCGCGTTCAGCGGCGGGAAGCCGCGAACCGCTCCGCGCCTCTAATTATATCAAACAAAAGTGAAGCAGGTCAAGAAATGATCGTCACGTCGACGGTGTCAAGTTGTTGTGGATGGGGGCGAGAATCTTTTTTTTAAACGCCCCGTTCCCATGGCAATTTTTGCTAACTGATTTTTCTTCTTTTCCCCAGCGCGTCGAGGGCCACTTTC
>JAIRPE010000001.1 GCA_031257175.1 Eubacteriales Family XIII. Incertae Sedis bacterium
CGGCGCCAGGGGCAGGATAGAGAACAGGGCGACGGTGAAGGTGAACGGGGCCGAGGAGCCCACGAAGCCGACGCCGCCGGGAGTGGTCGTGATAGACCCGATAGAGGACCTGGTGAAGAAGGTCTGGAACGGCTCGGAGTATGTGGGGGAACACAGCTTCTCCAACCAGGTTGACACGTTGAGGTACGAGATAACGTTCAAACTGCCGGCCAACGTGGCCAGCTACGAGAGCCTGACCATCCAGGACGTCCTCCCGGCGCAATTGGCCCTGGCGGGGACCGCGGGAGACGTGGTCGTGGAAATCGGCGGAGCCGACGTGACCGCCATGGGCGCGCTGACGACGGGCGGCGGGCTGGTAAGCTTCACCTTGGGCGCGGGCGTCGACTTCGCGGCCATCGCCGGGAGCCAGGTCCGCATGACCGTGGTGGCGAGGCTGACGGACAAGAGCTTCGTGGGCGCCATACGCAACACGGGACGGGTGCTGGTGAACGGCAGGACCCCGAGGGAGGATGACGCCACGGCGGTGGTGGTCGGCCCCGTCACTGAGCTCACGAAACGCGTGATGGACGAAAACGGCCAATACGTGGATTCGCTGAGGGTCAGCGACAAGGATGCCGTCCTCCAGTATGAGATATCCTTCAGGATGCCGGCCAACGCGGCCAGCTACGCGGGCTTGGAGATACAAGACCTAATGCCGAGCAAGCTGGCGCTGGCCCCGGGCTCCGACAGCGTGAAGGTGTACCTGGACGACGGGGCGGGAGCCCGCGACATAACGTCCATGGGCGCGGTGGCACTTAAGGACGGCAACATAGTGAGCTTCACCTTCGCGGCGGGCACGGACTTCGCGGCGCTGGCGGGCAAGAGGGTGGCCATGGTGGTCAGGACCAAGCTCAGTTCCGACACGGGCGGCAGGATAACGAACACGGGCAGGGTCATCGTCAACGAGGGCCCCACCGAGACCGTTGACGGCCCCGACGTGGTGGTCATCGGCTCGGTCGAGGATTTGACCAAACAGGTCTGGAACGGGTCGGAATACGTTGACAGCCTGACGCTGGCCGACAAGCAGGCCGTCCTTAGGTACCAGATAGCGTTCAGGATGCCGCAGGACGCCACCAGCGTGGCCGCGCTGACGGTGCAGGATTTGATGCCGGCGGAGCTGACCCTCGCGGGTGCCCTGGCGGACAGCGTGACCGTCATGGCGGACGGCGCGGACGTCACGTCCAAGGGAAGCCTGGCCTGGAACGGCGGGACGGTGAGTTTCACCTTCGCGGCGGACACGGACTTCGCGGCGCTGGCAGGAAAGACCGTGACCATGACGCTGCTCACGAAACTCGCGAACGGCGACGTGGCAGGAAAGATAACCAACGTCGGACGGGTGCTGGTCAGCGACAAGGACCCCGAGGACGTGGAAGGCCCCGAGGTGGTGGTGGTGAACCCCGTGGAAGACTTGACCAAGAAGGTCAAGAACGCGGACGGGGAATACGTTGACCAGATTACCCTTGGCGACGTCAACAGCGCCTTGGAATACGAAATAAAGTTCAGAGTCCCGACGAACACGGCCAGCTACGCGGGCTTGGAGATACAGGACATCATGCCGTCGGCCCTGACGCTGGCGGGGATACTGACCAGCAGCGTGGCCGTGCGAATAGACGGCGCGGACATCGGGCACATGGGCGTGTTGACACTCAAACCTGGCAACATAGTGAGTTTCACCTTCGCGGATGGGACTAGCTACGGAGCCATAGCAGGGAAAACCGTGACAATGACCATATTGGCGAAGATAGTTTCGCTGAGCGCCAACATACGCAACGAAGGCAAAGTGATTGTCAACGGCATTCCCGACGAGCCGACCCCGCCTGAGGTAAAGGTGGAATACCGAGTGACGTTCAACGGCAACGGCGGCACGGTGGCGGCGCCTGAATACAGGATAGCCACGGAAGCCACCGCGTGGAAGGTAACAGACACGCCTGCGGCAAGCAGGACGGGATACACCTTCCAAGGCTGGAACACGAAGGCCGACGGCACGGGGGTCACGTTCAACACGGCATACGTGGTGAACGGGGACATGACAGTGTACGCCCAGTGGAAGCAAAACGGCGGCGGCATCGTCAATCCCACCGATCCTGACCCGTCATACACGGTGACGTTCAACGGCAACGGCGGCACGGTGACCACGCCGAACTATCGAGTGGTCACGAGGCTGACCAACTGGAGGGTCACCAGCATGCCGACGGCAAGCAGGACGGGCTACACATTCCTGGGCTGGAACACAATGGCCGACGGAACGGGCTCCACCTTCACGATGGACACGGTCGTCAGCAGCAACATGACGGTCTACGCCCAGTGGAGGCAAGACACGCCACCGCCGCCTCCGCCTACTACGGTAGAGCCGCCGACGGGGCCTGAGCCTCCTCCCACAGTGGATATCACGCCCGAGGAGCCGCCGATGACGGCCGCGCCTCCGACGACCACAGTGAGACCGAGGCCGCCGGCACAGCCGAAGCCGCCTGCAGTCGTGAGGCCGCCCGCAGTGGCGCCGCCTGTGGCGCCGAAGCCCGACGAGCCGCCGACGATAATAATACCGCCGGTGGAGCCTCCGTTGGAACCGCCACAAGAACCAGACGCAGGCGGGGCGTGGGCGCTGATAAATCTGATTCTGGCCGTGCTGGGCGGATTGGTGGCGTTGCTGCTGCTGATAACAGCCATCAGGCGCAGGAAGGATGAGGACGAAGAGCGGGTCTACGTGGAAATGTACGAAGCGGAAGAGTCCAACGGCAGCAAGAAGCGCAAGATGCTCTGGAGAGTGTTGGGCATACTGGCGGGAATCATCGGCATAGTAACGTTCATCCTCACCGAGGACATAACGTTGCCGATGACGATGGTAGACAGATGGACGATTCTCATGGTGGTCATAGAGCTGTTCGTCGCGGCATTCACGTTCCTCGTGTACTACAGGCGCAGGGACAAGGATCCGGGAGACGGCACAGGCTACGAGGACATCACGTCACAAGGACAGATAAGCTGACGCGACCCTAAGAAGGAAGCGGCAAAATAGCAAGAAGCCCGCGAGGCCCCCATTACAGGGGGCCTCGCGGGCTTCTTGCGCCTATATTTGGATAGCCGTCGAAACTCTTATCCCGCCAGCCTTCACCACGACGGAGCCTAACCAAGCCCGCATACCCGCGCCCAACCCCGCGTTCGTCTATCAATCCTCCCCGCCCCTGAGCGGGCCCGCCCGCGCCCAGCCCCCGTCCCCCATCATCCCCGCCGCCCACGCGCGGGCTTGCCCGCGCCAGCGGTTTTCTCCTAGGCTCGGCATGAAAAAATCCTCAGATGGCTTCGGAGGACAAGTTTTAGAAAATCATATCAAAAATAGTCTGAACGAGAGAAAGAAGCCCCCTAAAACGAAGGACGGCTGGAGGACGGCGCGTCTTTGACGTCGACCTTAGGCGAATCCGCGTATGGACTGTTTTCGCACATCACGCGTCTGGTGAACTAAGAGCGCCCCCACTCCTCAAGCTTGCCCCCTATGATGCGCTCGACCCTCTCAGTCAGGGCGTTCGCCTCCTGTTTTGACAGATTCGCGGTCTCTATCGGCGGATGGATGTAAAAACGGACGGCGCGATTCCTCTGGACGAAGCCCGTCTCCTCGAAGATGTGGTAAGAGCCCTTGAGCGTCACAGGAACTATAGGCGTCCCAGATTTCGTGGCCAGCCGCAGGCTGCCCTTCTTGAACGAGCCCATGGGGCCGCCCCTGCTGCGCGTCCCCTCAGGAAAAACGGCTAGAGAATACCCGCGCCCCATCAGCGCCGCGGCCTCCTCCATCGTCTTAAGAGACGACCGCGCGTCGTCCCTCTTCAAAAAGACGCTGTGTATCTCGGCTATCCATTTGCCATAAAACGGCAACTTCCGAAGATTGTCCTTCGCGACGAAGCCGAACTGCTTGTGCGGCATTGCGGAAAAGAAAATAGGGATATCCGCGTAGCTTTCGTGGTTGGCGACTATGAGGACGGGGCCGTCGGGCAAGACCGTCTCCCCCTCCACGGTGAGCGCCACGCCGAGTTTGCGGCATATGCCCAAAGACCAAGACTTCGCGGCCTTGACAATAGCCTCGCGCTCCGCCGCCAGGTCGCCCCGCGCGAGGCAAAGCCGCATCTCCCTGCGGATAGGCCGCAAATGGCGCAACGCGGCCAACAGCCAGAAAATAAAGGGGATATTGCCCAATATGTGTCCGATTACTTTCAACATGCTTTAATCATACCGCAAGACAGGGGATTTTGCAACGGCGTAGAAGCGGCGGAGGGTGTCAAGTTGTTGTGGATGGGGGCGGGAATCTTTTTTTAAACGCCCCGTTCCCATGGCAATTTTTGCCAACTGATTTTTCTTCTTTTCCCCAGCGCGTCGAGGGCACTTTCGTGCCCGTAACCTTCCCCGAGGGCTGCCGACCCGCGTCGAACAGGCTCCAGTCCTTCATGCCTTCCAGCGCCTCCTTCTGCTGCTTCCTGACGATCTCCCCGTATTTGTCCGCCGCGCCCCGCCTCCCCGCTGCTAAACATTCGACGATTTGCCTGAATTTTGCCTCGGAAATGCGTGAACGGGCGCAGTACTTGTTTTTCATTGACATACCTCAGCTTGGAGCATATCGATAATATCACGAATCTCCATTCTTTTCAAACAGAGAACTCCCAATCGGGCTTTATCCGAACCACGTCCTCTCTTATTTGGACAATATCTCAGCCCCCTTAATAACGCATAATCTCTCTGGATTATACACGTAGGGCAGTCAACCGTTTTTTAGCTGTATTTTGACGCAGTAATAAAGATTTGAAATATTCTCGCAAGCACGCAGATGACTACAATACAGGGAATGAGCAAATTCTTTTTTTCCTTATGCCGCAGCGCTATCGCCGTTATGGACGCAAAAACCGCTCCAATGGAAAATAGAAATATTATCAGCGTTGAATCAGAACTTATACCTGGGCTATCGTATCCATAGTGCATGTTCTCTATATTCAGCACATATGCCATAATGCACAGAAATAGCGACGCAATAACAGATATAACCCATAATAGCCGCTTCATTTCGGCGCCTTCTAGAACTTTAACACGCTCCCTCTGCCGACGCGGCCTGCCTCACGGGCAGACGCGCGAAATCTCAAACTTCACCCCCGCCTGCAAATCCAACAGCGCCGACGACAAAACCTGCTCCGCGTCAATAACCCTCACTTCCGCAGGCGGGCCAAAGGTATCGGCGTTTTCGCCGCCTAACCAGACAGAAAAAATTTCAATGCATTCGCCGGGTTTGGCGTTATACCTGTCCTGCTTGAAATTCCGCCCCAAATTATTGGGCGGGCGTCGGAAGATAGTATCCGCCAATCCGCGTCTAGGATAACATTTTAGGCGCGGGGAAAAAGGGCCACGCGGTCTGACGGAAAAAAGGTCGGCGAATCCGCAATGCTTAGTCGGCGGAGCAATAATATTAAGCTGGAAAATATCATAGAGCTGCCGACGGCAAAGCGCGACATTGCCTTGTATGTGGTTAAAGGTTTTACGCGCGAATTCCATAAACTCCGCCTCGCTCTGCCCGCCTCTTTCGTCCTCGCCGCACCTGCGGTAGATTTCCTCGCATTCCTTAAAGTACTCGTCTGGATTGCCAAAGCCAAAATCCGCTTCAAGGCGATAGATAAATTCGTTTTTGAAGGTGTTCTGAAAAGATTCGGTATGCTTATCCAGAATATTCATGCCCCAAAAATCAGACATATCGCCCAGATAAACATTTACACAATCCGGCAGGCCGTTAAGGCCGCCATTGATTTGCCTTTCAAAATCCGTCCCCCGCAGCTCTCCGACCGTAAACGCCTTCGACTTGTCAAACCTGCTTGTCAAACAGCTTTTATCGACTGGCCTGGGAAAAGCTATATAAGAAAATAAACTCATTTTGGACACTCCTTGAATAATTCGTTTGTTCTTGCGCTTATCCCTTTTTATTGCTCCGCCGACTAAATGTCGCGCTGAACCCACTTCGGCGAAGCAATAAACTCCGCCCAAAGCCATTGGGCGGGGTCGGATGATAGCATTTGCCAATCCGCTCCAAGGCGCCTTCCTTCTTCCTCCCCCAAAGCTTTTGCCACAATGCAATCCTCGTCATTCTCGAGACGGTCTTGTACCCGAGCCGCTATGGAACCGAACGGCGGGGCTTTAATCCCCCTCGCGCCCTGTCTTATTATATCCCGCAAAGAACGAGATTTCAATACGACGCCACGGCGCGACGGTGTCAAGTTGTTGTGGATGGGGGCGAGAATCTTTTTTTAAACGCCCCGTTCCCATGGCAATTTTTGCTAACTGATTTTTCTTCTTTTCCCCAGCGCGTCGAGGGCCACTTTCG
>JAIRPE010000122.1 GCA_031257175.1 Eubacteriales Family XIII. Incertae Sedis bacterium
GTCCTCGGCGCTTTCCAGGCCGACCGACAGTCGTATCAGGTCGGCGCCGACGCCTGCCTCCTTCAGCTGCTCGTCGCTCATCTGACGGTGGGTCGTCCCTGCGGGATAAAGCACGCAGGTCTTGGCGTCAGCCACGTGGGTGGCTATGGAGCAGAGGCGCAGGCCGTCCATGAACGCCGCCGCCTTCTCCCTCCCCCCCGCGATTCCGAAAGAAATCACGCCGCAGGCGCCGTTTCGCATGTACTTTCGCGCCAACTCGTAATAGGGGTCCGACTCCAGACCGGGATAACGCAGCCAACTGACGCCGGGATGGGCGGACAGGAACTCCGCTACCGCCTTCGCGTTCTCGCAATGCTTTTTCATGCGGAGGGGCAGCGTCTCCAAATGCGCGCCCAACAAGAAAGCGTTCATGGGGGCGGGGGAGGCTCCCAGGTCCCGCATGAGCTGCGCCACGGCCTTCGTGATGTACGCCGCCTTGCCGAAATCCTTGGCGTAGGTCACGCCATGGTAGCTCTCGTCGGGCGTGGTCAGGCCGGGGTACTTCTCGGCGTGGGCCAGCCAGTCAAAATTCCCGCTGTCCACTATGGCCCCTCCCACACTGGTGGCGTGGCCGTCCATGTATTTGGTGGTGGAATGCACCACGATGTCCGCGCCCAGCTCGAAGGGGCGGCAATTGACGGGCGTCGGGAAGGTGTTGTCGATGATGAGCGGCACGCCCCGCTCATGGGCGGCGGAGGCGAACTTCTCAAAATCCAGCACGATGAGGGCGGGATTGGCGAGGCTTTCGGCAAACACGGCCTTGGTGGAGGGACGGAAGGCGGCGGCAAGCTCCTCGGCGGAGCATTCCGGGTGGACAAAGGTGCAGTCTATGCCCATTCGCTTCATGGTCACGCCTATGAGGTTGTACGTGCCGCCGTAAATCGCCGACGAGGCGACGATGTGATCCCCTGCGGAGCATATGTTGAACAGGGCGAAAAAACTCGCTGCCTGCCCCGACGACGTCAGCATGGCCGCCGCCCCGCCCTCCAGGGCGCATATCCTGGCCGCCACGCGGTCGCTGGTGGGGTTTTGCAGACGGGTGTAGAAATACCCGCTCTCCGACAAATCGAACAGCCGAGCCATCTGCTCGCTGGACTCGTACCTGAAAGTAGTGCTTTGGATGATGGGGATCGTCCTGGATTCCCCGTTGCCGGGCGCGTAGCCTGCGTGGAGGCAATTCGTGTCAATGGAGTAACTCATGATTTGTTCACCTTTCTATACCTTTACGATAATTTTTTTGGGGCTCTACTCCACTATCAACATGGCGTCCCCGTAAGAGAAAAACCTGTAGCCCTCGGCGACGGCCTCTTTGTAGGCGGCCAGCGCCCTCTCCCTGCCGCAGAGCGCCGCCACCAGCATGAGCAGGGTGGACTTGGGCAGATGGAAATTCGTTATCAGGCCGTCCGTCATCTTGAAATCATGCCCTGGCCTTATGAATATGTCCGTCACTCCCCTGCCCGCCCTCAGGCGCCAGGCGGCCTTCGGCGCGACGGCAACGGGGCCCGCGCCTTCCTCAGGCAGGAACGCCGCGCTCTCCAGCGTACGCGTTGCGGTGGTGCCGACGCAGATGACCCGCCCGCCCTCGGCCTTGCGGCTGTTGACCGTCTCCGCGCTCTCCTCGCTGACGCGGTACTCCTCGAAGTGCATCCTGTGTTCCTCCACCCGTTCAGCCTTGACGGGAAGGAACGTGCCGGGCCCCACGTGGAGCGTCACCCTGGCTATGGCCACGCCCGCCTCCCCCACGACGCGCAGAAGCTCCTCGGTAAAATGCAGCCCCGCCGTGGGCGCCGCCACGGAACCCCATTCCCGCGAGTAAACGGTCTGATAGCGGACGTCGTCGATGCTTTCCGCTTTTCTCCTCATATATGGGGGTATTGGCATTTCGCCCAATATATCCAGCCAACCCATGAAATCGTCGCAATGCCTGAATCTGAGCAGCCGCGTCCCCGACTCCGAACCGTAATCCAGCACGTCGGCGCTGAACTCATCACGCCCGAGCCAATCCGCCGCCGCGGAGCATTCCGAACCGACCTCTTCGCGGGCGCCGCCCTCATCATCCCGCGCCGCGCCGCCACGCCTGAAATACACCGTGTCGCCTGGGCGCAACTTCTTGCCTGGCCTCACCATGGCCTCCCACACGTCGTCCGCGCCCCTTCTGAACAACAGCAGCTCCACCGCCGCGCCCGACTCCTTAAAACCCCTGAGCCTGGCCTTCATGACCTTGGAGTCGTTGATCACCAGACAGTCGCCTGGCCTTAAATATTCCGTTATCTCGTAAAACCGCCTATGCTCCAAGGCCCCCGAGCCCATGTGGAGCGCCATCAGCCGCGACTCGTCCCTTTTTTCAGCAGGGTATCGGGCTATCTGGCCCTCTGGCAGATAATAGTCAAAATCCGATAGAAACATCCCGTCCTCGCAGGGCGGACGCCACTGCGGCGAAAGTCCCTCGAAAAGGGTCAATACATCGCCGCCACGTCCGTTCCCGTGTAATACTTCTTCAATATATCCAAATATCCGTAGCCCTGTTTCGCCATCTCTATGGCGCTGTCCTGAGGCAGCCCCACCCCATGGCCGTAACCTCTGCCCACGAACTCAGCCGTCCCCGACTCCACGCTCAAATAGCCGCCCGCCATAGCCCCATCGCCCGCAGGGCCGCCGACCGTAAAGGACGCGCCCGCGCCCCCCGTCGTTCCTCCCGCAGCGCCCAGAGCCCTGAGCGACGCCGCGTCCACGCCGACGCTTTCGCCCTTGGCCGACAACACGCGCACCTGCCCCCGCAGTCTGGCTTGGCTGACGCCGTCCGTGGCGCGCAATTCCCCCGAGGCAGGCGAAGAAGAAGCGCCCGCGGCCCCCACGGCCCCCGCGGCCGCGTCGCCTGTGCCATTGGCGAAGGAAAACATCAAGGATTTCACGTTGGCGCCGCCCAGCACAGTCCGAATACGCTCCTTCGACAGCGAGGCCGTGCCACCGCTCCCCACGACCTTCAGCTCTTGCACGTGCCCAGAGGCGTCCCGCTTGCTTATCTCAACGCGCCTGACCTCCCCAAGGTCTCCCGCGCCGGCGGCCGTTAGCGCGGCCTTTATCTCCTGAAAACTCGCCTTCCACGTCCAGGCGTAGACAGGCGAGAACTCGTCGGCGACGCCGCGCAGATACGCGAGGCGGTCATTCCACACGTCCTCAGAATTCTGCGTGTGCCCGCCGCTGTTCTTGAAATAATAGCCCGACACGAAAGCGCCGCCGCTGCTCAGGGCCAGCCCCCGCGTGTCGTCAACGGCCCTGGACGTCTCCGCCTGCTCACCGGCCCGCCCCTTGTAGGACTGGCAGTGGGACGTGGCGCAGAGGTCGAAGCCCGAATCACCGTGCGTCTCCAACTTGCGCGCCGCGAAGCTCCGCGAGGCCACCGCCTGCGCCTTCAGCGCCTCAGCCGGGTTCGACTTGCCCATCTCCGCGGCGACCACGCCGTATAAATACTCCTCCATGCTGAGGCAATTAATCACGTTTATAGTGTTGTTGGAATTCACCGTGAACGCCAGGCCGCCGCGATACCAGGCGCCGTCGTATTGGATGCCGCCGCCCTCCTTATAATCAATAGGCATCACGCAACCGCCGCCAAAATCGTCGGAAACCAAAAGACCGTCAGCCGTCAGCGACGCGTATCGGCCCGACAGCGCCACGCTGATGTCGGAATATCCGGGCAATGGCATCCCCTCATGGAAGCCCTCCTCGTCGAAAGTCCCCAAAACAAAGCCCTTGGCGGCGCTTATGGCGCCGACGGCCTTGGTCGAGCCGCCGTAATTCAGCCCCACCTTCACCCATTCGCCATCCGCCGCCCAGACCCGCGCCGCGCCCAACGCCGCCACGGCCAAAAACAACAAAGCCAGCGCCGCCCGAACCGCCGCGGCCCGCCCGAGCCGCCGCCCGAACCCCGACTCCCGCCTGTCTGTCGCCCCCCATGCGTCGCCCATGCCTTAAACCCCCGTTTCCTCTTCAAAAAAATCCAGCTGCTTGCCCTCCTCCGAAGCCTCGGGCGCCGCCAGCCCCAAATGGAGGTACGCCTCCCGCGAGGCCACGCGCCCTTTCTGAGTCCTGTGCAAAAATCCCGCCTGAATCAAGTACGGCTCGTACACGTCCTCTATGGTGACCCGCTCCTCGCCTATGGCCGCCGCGATAGACTCGATTCCCACAGGCCCGCCGCCGAAGCGCTCTATTATCATCCGCAGTATCGCCCGATCCAGGCCCTCCAGTCCTTTGTCATCTATTCCTAGAGAAGTAAGCGTCTCCCTGGTTATGCCAATGTCTATAAACCCGCGGCCCTTAACCTGGCAGAAATCCCTGACCCGCTTCAACAGACGGTTCGCCACCCTGGGCGTGCCCCTGGATCTAAGCGCCATCTCCACCAACGACTGCCTGTCAACGCCCACGCCCAAAACCTCCGCCGAACGCTCTATTATCAGCTGAAGCTCCTCGGGCCTGTACATCTCGAATTTGCTGACCACGCCGAACCTGTCCCGCAACGGCGCCGACAGGCTCCCCGCCCTGGTGGTGGCGCCGATGAGCGTGAACTTGCCCAAATCCATCCTGATGGAGCGGGCCGACGGCCCCTTGCCTATGATGAAATCGATGGCGTAGTCCTCCATCGCCGAGTACAGCACTTCCTCCACCGAGCGGTTCAGCCTGTGGATCTCGTCGATGAAAAGCACGTCCTTGTCGTTCAGATTCGTGAGTATGGCCACCAAATCCCCGGCCCGCTCGATGGCAGGGCCTGAAGTGACGCGCAAATCCACGCCCAGCTCGTGGGCGATAATGCCCGCCAATGTGGTCTTGCCCAATCCCGGCGGCCCGTAAAACAGCACGTGGTCCAACGGCTCGCCGCGCATCCGCGCCGCCTCTATGAAAATCCTGAGATTGTCCGTGACGTTTTTCTGGCCTATGTACTCGCCAAGCCGCTTGGGGCGCAGGCTGTATTCCGCGAATTCCTCTTCGGTCGGAAGCGGCCCCGCCGATATTATCCTGTCTGTCTGATTCATTTGGCCCATTCCCGCCTCATGGCCTGAACATGGTCTTCAGCGCCAATTTTATGTATTCCTCCGCCGTTCCCTGCTCCAGGCCCGCCGAAGCCACCGCCGTCGCGGCCTCCGTCCTGGAATACCCCAGGCTCACCAGCGCCTCCACCGCGTCCGACTGGGGGTTACCAGGCGCCTGCGCCGCCAAATCCAGAACCTGCGTGGCCTCGCCCGCGCCGCCGATTATTTCGGTCTTGTCCTTCAGCTCCAGTATGACGCGCTCCGCAGTCTTTTTCCCGATCCCGTTCGCCCTGGCCAGCGCCGCCGCGTCCCCGAACACTATGGCCTTTGAAATCTCCTCGGGCGACAACGTGGACAGCAACGACAGCGCGGCCTTTGCTCCCACCCCGCTCACGGTCAGCAACCTGTGGAAGAGGCGCAAAGACCTCCCGTCCGAAAAACCGTAAAGGCTGACGTCATCCTCCTTCACCATCATGGCCGTGAAGATTTTAACCGGCGCGCCCTCGTCCATATGGAATATTTTAGAATTTGAGGGAACGAACACCTCAAAGCCCAAGCCCCCGGTCTCAACCACGACCCTGTCCTCAAGCTTCAGCGCCAGATCCCCTTTTATGTAATGTATCATGCCTCACACCAATGCGCCCGCGCCTTTCGGACCCGCATCCGCTAACGGCGCGGCTCTCTTTCACAATCCCGCCATGCGCCCCAGCCTGCCCGCGGAATGGGCATGGCAGATGGCGGCGGCCAAAGCGTCAGCCGCGTCGTCCGGCTTCGGGATTTCCTTGAGCCTCAGCAATGCCTTCACCATAGCCTGCATCTGCTGCTTGTCCGCCCTTCCGTAGCCCGTAAGTCCTTGCTTTATCTGGAGCGGCGTGTATTCGTACACCCGCAGCCCCGAGTTTATGCAAGCAAGCAACGCCGCGCCCCTGGCTTGCCCCACCAAAAGGGCGGTCTTGGCGTTGCTGTTGAAAAACAGCTCCTCCACGGAAGCGACCTCAGGGTCGGTCTCCGCGATCACCTCCATCAGGCCGGAGTACAGGCATTTAAGCCGCTCGGGCATGTCCATGCCTCCGTCGGTCCTCAGGGCGCCGTAGCCGCAAATCTTGAGCCTGTCCCCGTCAGTCTCCACCACGCCGTAACCCAATATGGCGTAGCCAGGATCTATGCCTAGTATTTTCATGGTTGAAACTCTGTCCT
>JAIRPE010000059.1 GCA_031257175.1 Eubacteriales Family XIII. Incertae Sedis bacterium
CTACGGGGACGGGACGTTCAGGCCGGGGCAGGGGATAACCCGCTCCGAATTCACGGCCATTGCGGCCCGCTTCGACGACCTGACGGGGGACGGGGAAAGCCCCTTCGGCGACGTGGCGCAGGGCTACTGGGCCTACGGCCAGATATTGTCGGCCTACGGGAAGGGCTGGATCAACGGCTACCCCGACGGGAATTTCAAGCCTGAGGGCGCCATCACCAGGGCGGAGGCGATAACGATAGTGGACAGGATATTGGGCAGGACGGCGGCGAGGGCGGAGACGCCGAAGCCGGTGTATTCGGATTTGCCCGAGGGGCATTGGGCGTTTTCG
Organism: Eubacteriales Family XIII. Incertae Sedis bacterium; assembly: GCA_031257175.1. Classification (GTDB taxonomy): domain Bacteria; phylum Bacillota; class Clostridia; order Peptostreptococcales; family Anaerovoracaceae; genus JAIRPE01. The sequence continues at coordinate 329 of JAIRPE010000059.1, forward strand.
GCGGTGATGGATGCTTCGGGGTGGTAGGGGGTGGATGTCGGGCGACGGCACGGCAAAGCCTGGCGTCGTCCGTTGCATAGGTTCCGGCGCGGCTCGATTTACTGTTTTGATGTTGCGTGAAACCTGCAAATATGATACAATATAGACGCAGTATGCTATACCTGCGGACCAATGGCTTGCGGGGATCGTAAATCGGCTGTAGGGAGGCCGATGAGCGCGGACGAAAGCGACGTTTCGCGCGGATCTCGAAGAGACCGTAGGATCAGACGCGGGGAAGTCAATCCGAGAGGACAAAGTGAGGGTAGCGAAGGCCGTGGGGCCGCGACGGGGGTTTAGAAAGTCCCCCTAACCGCAAAAGGGGTGAAGAGATGAAAAATTTTAAAATGAGAACAAAACTGCTGGTCAGCTTCTTGACGCTCGCCGTGCTGGCCGCCGCCGTGGGAGCGGTCGGGATCATAAGCATACAGATCCTTAACGACAGGGACACGGAGATGTATGAAGAATACCTGCTGACGGTGAGCAACATGGGCGACATGAGGGAGAGCTACCAGCTCATACGCAACAACTTGAGGCGTCTTGCCATAAGCTGCGAGGAGGAGGACTCATCCGACTACGATGAGGCTGTGAAAAACTGCGACACCTACATCGCGAAAATGAGGGAGGACATAGAGATCTACACCAAAACCATGGGCACGGACGAGGAAGAGGCGAATTTCCTGAACATGAAGAAAACCTTCGAGGGGCCCTTCATGGAGGTGATACAGAAAGTGAAGAGCGTGGCGGCCTCTTCCCGCAGCACGACCGAGACCTATAAGACCATACAGTCCGCCGCCGGCGTGGCGGGAACACTGGAAGGCTACCTCCAGGCATGCAACCAGGACAACGTGAAATGGGCCGCGGATTTGGACAAGAGCAACAGCCGCACCGCCGATACGGTGTCGCTCCTTCAGATAGCCGTCATGGCCGTGGCCGTGTTCGCCGCCCTCTTTTTCGCCTTATATCTGTCCTCCATGATAACCAAGCCGTTGATCTTCATGCACAATATCATCAATCAGGCCGGCAGCACGGGCGATCTGGGATATTCGGAAGATATCAAGGACAGCGGCAGAACTATGGGCATGGCCAAGGACGAGGTGGGGCAATGCATAATGGCCATGTGCGTGTTCTTCGACAAAATCATCTATTACGGGCACGCCCTGGAAGCGGTGGCGAACCGCGACCTCACCGTCAAGGTTGACAAAATAGGCGATGACGACACCATAGGCAACGCCCTGGAGAAAATGATAGGGGAGATGAACTGCATGTTCGGCGAGATACGCCAGGCGTCGGAGCAAGTGACGGCGGGCGCCTCCCAGATCGCCGACGGGGCGCAGAGCCTGGCGCAAGGCACCACGGAGCAGGCGGCCACGGTGCAGCAGCTGTCCAGCTCCATTAACGAGGTGTCGGTCAAAACCGAGGAAAACGCCACTAAGGCGGGGCACGCCGCAGGGCTGTCGGCCAGCATAAGAGAGTCCGCCCAGCGGGGCGCCGAGCAGATGAGCCACATGCTGGACGCGGTGAAGGAGATAAACGACGCTTCGGCGGAAATCAGCAAGGTCATCAAGAGCATCGACGACATAGCCTTCCAGACCAACATCCTCGCCCTGAACGCGGCAGTTGAAGCGGCCAGGGCCGGGCAGCACGGCAAGGGCTTCGCCGTCGTGGCCGACGAGGTGCGCAACCTAGCCGCCAAATCAGCCGAGGCCGCGAAAGACACGGGCTCGCTCATAGAGAACAGCATCGCGAAAGCGTCCCTGGGCGCGAAGATAGCCGACGAGACCAGCGAGTCCCTGACGGAGATAGTGGAGGGGGTCAACGAAAGCGCCGAAATCATCCAGCAGATCGCCGAAGCCAGCGAGGAACAGAGCGCCGCGATCAAGCAGATAACCGTAGGCGTGGACCAAATCGCCCAGGTGGTGCAGAACAACAGCGCCACTGCCGAGGAAAGCGCCGCCGCCTCCGAAGAGATGAGCGGCCAGTCGGCGTTGCTGAACGAGTTAGTCAGCAGATTCAGGATAAACAGCTCGAACCGCGCCCTGCCGGGCGGAGTGGGCTACGCCCTGCCTGGAGGCATGGGTTCGTCGCCCAGGTATTAATCGGGCCGTAAGGGACGGAGGCGCGCCGATGCATGTGCCGGTGTTCATCACATACGAGCGGGTCAACCCGAGGTTCCTTCAGAACGTGCTGATGGGGCGCGTCACGCCGCAAGAGGCGCGGGAGATGGAAGCGCGGATGACGGAGAAAAGAGACAGGTATCTGCGGACGCTCATCATATGCGCGGCCATAGCCGCCGTCGGCCTTCTGCTCATGCCGCTCGCCGTCAGGCTGGGCTTGCCGGGCGAGCTGGAGGCGTTGCCCGTGGCGGCGGTGTTCGCGTCCGTGTTCTTCGCCTTAGTCAGAATAGTCAGCCTCGTCAACGCCGTGACGTATCTGCGGGCGCTCAGAAGATGCCGCCCGGGAAGCTTGGACTCTTCAGCGGCGGAGAGGCTTTACAAAATCAACAAACAGCTTATTGCCGAGATATCAGCGGGGCGTTTTTCCGCGGCCGAGGCGCGCGGCATTCGGAACATAGCGGAATTCGCCCGCGCCGAGGACATGAAGTGGGCCGTGTTCGGCCTCGTGGCGGCGGTCGTTTTGGCGATCGCCGCTTTTTTGGCGTCGGCATTCCTGCCCGGCGGGGGAGCGGGATGGCCCGCGCCGAGGCTCGTGCGGTTTTTCCCCGCGGCGATGTCGGCGCTGTTCGCCCTGGCCGCGCTGTCGAGGCTCGCCAGGGCCTGGGTCAAAGCGCGCCGCGTCGAGGCCATCAACAGGCTGTACCCCGAGTAGGAGGCGGGAGGCGCCGGATGCGCCGCCGTCGTGTCAGTATAATCGGTTTAATCCGCCCGCTTGTCCAAGGGGCGGGTTAACGCGGCATCGAATCGATACTAGCAGCATGCCCATGGAATAGACAAACTCGCGGAGAATGGACGAACCGTCATAAAACCCCCTTTTTTGACCCGCGTCGGGCCAGTGATATTTTATTTGGATAATTTCAATAAACTCTAAGCGCGCCGGGTTGATGGCGCTGAAAAGCCGTTCCCCACCCCCGCCCCCAACATCATCAAACCCGCGAAAAAACCCCTGCGGCCCACACAAACATTTGCTATCCAAAGGATTTATTGATATACTTATACTAAATATAGAGATATCCCGCCAACCGCCGCGCCTCCCCAAATGGCGCAGGGGGGCAGGAACCCTCTGTGCAGCCGCAATAAAAATTTTAAGGAGGATAGGATATGAAGGGCTATACCGGCGATACCATCAAAAACGTCGCTCTGTTGGGTCATGGAGGCTGTGGGAAAACAACGCTGCTGGAAGCCGCCCTGCTGGCGACGGGCGTGATAAACAGGCTTGGCAAGGTCGAGGACGGCAACACCGTCTCCGACTACGACAAGATGGAAATCGAGAAAGGCTATTCCATCAGCGCTTCGTTAGTGCCCGTAGAGTACAATAAATTCAAGATAAACTTCATAGACTCGCCCGGCTTCTTCGACTTCGTGGGGGAGGTAAACTCCGCGCTGACAGCGGCGGAGGCGGGCGTCATAGTGGTGGACGCCTCGGCCGGCGTCCAGGTGGGCACGGAAAAAGCCTGGAATTCCGCCAAAGAACACCGCTCGCCCAAGTTCTTCTTCATCAACAAGATCGACAAGGACAACGTGAACGTGGATAAGGTCATCGCCGACCTGAAAGCCAAATTCGGCACGTCGGTGGTCACTCTGGACGACAGGGACGCTTTGGCCGAGGCCATAGCCGAGACGGACGAGGCGCTGCTGGAGAAATTCTTCGGCGGCGAGGAGTTCACCGACGCCGAGTTCAGCAAGGGCCTTTCGGCGGGCATAGCCTCGGGCGACATAGCCCCCATAGTCGTCGGCAGCGCCATCACGGGCCAGGGCGTCAAAGAATTCCTGGACATGCTGCTGAAATACGTGCCGGGCCCCAAATCCCGCCCGCCCTACGAGGGCGTGAACGCGAAGGACGAGACGGTCGCCCGCCCCTGCGACGAGTCCCTGCCCTTCTCAGGCATGGTGTTCAAGACCATCGCGGACCCCTTCGTGGGCAAAATCTCGCTGGTCAAGGTCATGTCAGGCAAACTCTCCCTGGGCATGGAGCTTTACAACACCAGAGTGGAGAAGAGCGAGAAGCTGAGCGCCATGTTCTTCTTGCGCGGCAAGACCCAGAGCGAGGCTCCCCAAGCCCTGGCCGGCGACGTCGTCGCGGCGGCTAAGCTCCAGTTCGCCCACACGGGCGACACCCTCTGCGACAAAGGCAACATCATAAAATACCCGTCCATCACGTTCCCCCAGCCCTCCCTGTTCGTGGCGGTGGAACCCAAAGTGCAGGGCGAGGAAGAGAAAATAGGCTCCGGCCTCAACAAGCTGATGGAGGAAGACCCGTCCTTCAGGATAGAGCGCAACTTGGAGACGCACCAGACCCTGCTGGGCGGCCAGGGCGAGATACAAATCGGCATCATAACGTCCAAGCTGAAGGAACGCTACGGCGTGGACGTGGAGCAGAAAGACCCCAAAGTGCCCTACAGGGAGACCATAAAGGGCAGTTCGGACGTGCAGGGCAAGCACAAAAAACAGACGGGCGGCGCGGGGCAGTACGGCGACGTGCATATACGCTTCTCGCCTTCCCAGCAGGAATTCGAGTTCGCCGAGGAGCTGTTCGGCGGCTCGGTGCCCAAAAACTACGTGCCCGCCGTGGAGAAGGGCCTGAGGGAGTGCATGGAAAAAGGCCCCCTGGCGGGTTGCAAGGTGGTCAACGTGAAGGCTGTGCTGTACGACGGCTCCTACCACGACGTGGACTCCAACGAGATGGCCTTCAAAATCGCGGCGGCCCTGGCCTTCAAGAAGGGCATAGCGGAGGCCAAGCCCATATTGCTGGAGCCTATAGCGCGGGTGGAGATATTTGTGCCTGACGAGTACATGGGCGACATCATGGGCGACATGAACAAGCGCAGGGGCAAGATTTTAGGCATGGAGCCCCAGACAGGCGGCGGGCAGAAGGTTATCGCCGAGGCGCCCCAGGCGGAGATGTTCAAGTACGCCATCACCTTGAGATCCATGACCCAGGCCAGAGGCAGCTTCGTCATGGCCTTCGACCGCTATGAGGAAGTGCCGGCGCATTTGGCCGACAAGATAGTGGCGGCGCATAAAGCGGAAGTCGAGGCGGACTGAGGGACGCCCGTCTTTTTCGCCCGTTGCGCCGACGCCGCGGCCCGGTCCGTCGGCCACGCGCTTCGGGCGGCGTCATGGCAGGGCGAGGGCTCCCGACTATAGGCGGGAGAACCCGCGCTTTGGGCATGGCGCCGAGCATAAGGGGGGGGAATTCATGGACAATAACGTTTCGGACGCTAGGGAAAGAAGCGGTGGGCGGCTCGCTATCCTGGATATCGACCCCTACCTAAAACCCTACGCGGTGGATTTAAATTTAAGAATGCGGAATTACGAGCGCATGAAGGCGAGGCTGCTGGGCGACGACCACGCTTCCCTTTCGTCATATGCCAACGGCCACCTGTACTTCGGCTTCCACAGGGAGCGCGGGGGCTGGGTATATCGGGAGTGGGCGCCCAACGCGGAGGCCGTCAGGCTGTGCGGCGACTTCAACGGCTGGAACCGCCTCTCCCACCCCTTGAAGGGCAAAGGCGAGGGGGTCTGGGAGCTTTTCGTGGAGGGCGAGCCGCCCCACGGCTCCAAAGTCCGCGTCGTCATAGACGCCGGCGGCGAGGTCTTCGAGCGCATACCCCTGTACGCCAAGCGGGTAGTGCAAAACCCCGAGAGCCTGGCCTTCGACGGCCAGATTTGGCTCCCCCCCCAGGAATTCCGGTGGACGGACGGCGGCTTCCGCCGCGACGGGGCGGCGTCGCTGCTGATATACGAGGCCCACGTGGGCATGGCGGGCGAAAAAGAAGGCGTGAGCAGCTACAAGGAGTTCAAGGACTTCATGTTGCCCCGGGTAGAGGAGTTGGGCTATAACGCCATCCAGTTGATGGCTATAATGGAACATCCTTACTATGGCTCCTTCGGGTACCAGGTCTCCAATTTCTTCGCCGCCTCATCCAGGTTCGGCGAGCCTGAGGACTTGAAGGCGCTCATCGACGACGCCCACGGGAGGGGCATCGTCGTGCTGCTGGATTTGGTGCATTCCCACGCGGCGCGGAACGAGGTGGAGGGCCTGGCGCGTTTCGACGGTACGGTCTACCAGTTCTTCCACAGCGGGGCCAGGGGCGAGCATCCCCAATGGGGCAGCAAGCTGTTCAACTACGGCAGCCCTGGCGTCGTCCATTTCCTCCTGTCCAACCTGAAATTCTGGCTGGAGGAATACCACTTCGACGGCTTCCGCTTCGACGGCGTCACGTCCATGCTCTACATGGATCACGCCCTGGGAGGGGTTTTCGACAACTACAAGAAGTATTTCTCCATGAACACGGACGCCGAGGCCGTGGCCTACCTGCAGCTGGCCACTGAGCTGTGCAAGGAGACGCGCCCCGACTGCCTGCTCATAGCGGAGGACATGAGCGGGATGCCGGGCATGTGCCTGCCCATAAGGGACGGCGGCCTGGGCTTTGACTACAGGCTCGGCATGGGCGTGCCTGACTTCTGGATAAAATACCTGAAAGAGCGGCGCGACGAGGACTGGCACATGGGGACGCTGTGGCACGAGCTGACCCAGAGGCGGCCCAAGGAAAAAGTGGTGGGCTACTGCGAGTCCCACGACCAGGCGTTGGTGGGAGACAAGACCATCATGTTCTGGCTGGCGGATCAGGAGATGTACTGGCACATGAGCAAGGACTCCCAAAGCCCGGCCATCGACAGGGCGATGGCGCTCCACAAGATGATAAGGCTGGTCACCTGCACCTGCGCGGGGGAGGGGTATCTGAACTTCATGGGCAACGAGTTCGGCCATCCCGAGTGGATCGACTTCCCCAGGCCGGGGAACGGCAACAGCTACCGCTACGCCAGACGGCAATGGAGCCTGGCGGCCAACGGCCTGCTCAGGTACAGTTGCCTGGAGGATTTTGACAAGGCCATGACGCGCCTGGTGGGGGAAAACAGGCTGAACTGGGAGCCGTCGCGGCTGGTTCTGTGCCATGAGGACGGGAAGGCCCTGGTCTACCGAAAGGGGGACTTCGTGTTCTGCTTCAATTTCCATCCCGTCGAGGATTTCACGGTGTCGGTGCCCGCGCCCGACGAGACGTGGGAGATGGTATTGCACAGCAGCTGGCCCGAGTTCGGCGGCTACAGGCCCCATGACTGCGTGTTTCTGAAGGATGAGGACGGCTGCAAGCTGGCCTCCATCGACAGGCGCTCCGCCATGGTGTTTCGGGCCTCCCAAAGGGCGGGAGGCGGCGCGGGCGTTTGAGCGGACGGCGCGCTGAGCCTATTGTCGAGCGGGCGGCGGCCCGAGGGAAATATTGAAAGGATTTAAAAATGTCGCGGAGCAAAGGCACTTACTACATAACGACGCCCATATACTATCCAAGCTCGAACCTTCATATAGGGCATACTTATTGCACCGTCATGGCCGACGCCATGGCCAGGTTCAAGCGCATCACGGGGCATGAGGTCATGTTTCTTACCGGCACGGACGAGCATGGCCAGAAGATACAGAAGGTAGCTCAGGAGAAGGGATTGTCCCCTCAGGAGCATGTTGACGGCATCGTGGCGGGCATCGTCAAGCTGTGGGAGACGATGGAGATAAGCTACGACGATTTCATCCGCACCACGGAGGACAGGCACAAGCGCAGGGTTCAGGAGATATTCAGGCGCATAAACGCCAAGGGCGACATCTACCGAGGCGAATACGAGGGCTGGTACTGCACGCCCTGCGAGGCGTTCTGGACGGAGACCCAGCTGGTTGACGGGAAATGCCCCGACTGCGGCAGGGAGGTGGAGCTTACCAAAGAGCCCGCCTACTTCTTCAGGCTGTCGAGATACCAGGACAGGCTCATAGAGCTGTTCGAGACGAACCCCGAGTTCCTCCAGCCCGAATCCCGCCGCAACGAGATGCTCCAGTTCGCCAGGCAGGGACTGGAGGACTTGTGCATCTCCAGGTCGTCTTTTGATTGGGGCATAAAGGTCCCGCTGGACGAGACGCAGGTGATTTACGTCTGGCTTGACGCCCTGTCGAATTACGTCACCGCCCTGGGATGGCCCGAGGAAACGGGGAAGTACGACAAGTTCTGGCCTGCGGACGTCCATCTGGTGGGGAAGGAGATAGTGCGCTTCCACACCATCATATGGCCGGCCATGCTGATGTCCATGGACGTGCCGTTGCCCAAGAAGGTGCTGGGCCACGGTTGGCTCCTGCTGGAGGGCGGCAAGATGTCCAAGTCCAGAGGGAACGTGGTGGACCCCGTGAAGCTGATAGGCCGCTACGGCGTGGACGCGCTGAAATACTTCCTGCTCCGCGAGTACAGCTTCGGCCAGGACGGCCTGTACACCAACGAGGTTATGCTGAACCGCATAAATTCGGATTTGGCCAATGACCTGGGCAACCTGTTGAGCCGCACAGTGTCCATGATAGAGAAGTACAACGACGGGACAGTCCCGCCGCCCGCCGACGAGGACGACGGCTTTGCCGCCGCCTTGAAGGAAGTGGCCGTCTCGGCCGCGGGCAAGGTGGAGGGGCACATGGAGGCATTCGCCTTCAACCGCGCGTTGGAGGAGATTTGGACGCTGGTCTCCCGCACGAACAAATACATCGACGAGACAGCGCCCTGGGCGCTGGCGAAGGATGAGACGGCAAGAGGGGCGCTCTGCGCGACGCTGTACAACCTGGCCGAGTCCCTTAGAATCGTCTCGATATTGATAACGCCGTTCATGCACGGCACCGCCGAGGAAATCCGCAGGCAGCTGGGGATCGGCGATGAGCCCGTGCATTGGGACGACGCGTCGCGCTTCGGGCTTTTAGGCGCGGCCAGCGTGTCGAAGGGCAGGCCGCTCTTTCCCAGGCTGGACGTGGCGAAGGAGCTGGAGGCGTTGGAGGGGCTGGCGTAGGACGCGGATTGCCTCCTGACGCCGAGCGCCGCCGACACACGTGAAACGGATTCGTCAACCATGAAAAAAATATTTTTTGACTCGCACGCCCATTTGAATAACGAGGGCTACAGCGCGAAAGACAGGGAAGAACTGGCGGGGATGATAAAGGCCTCCGAGGTCTCCCATGTGGTGGACGTGGGCTTTGACCTGGGGAGTTCCATGCTCGCGGCCGAACACGCAAAAAAATACCCCTGGTGCTACGCCGCCGTGGGCTTCCACCCTCATGACGCCAAGGACATGGACGAGGACGCCCTCAGGCTCATCAAGGGGCTGGCTCGGAAGGACAAGGTGGTGGCCATAGGGGAGATAGGGCTGGACTACTACAGGAACCTTTCGTCCAAGGACACGCAGCAGCATTGGTTCCGACGGCAGATAGCCCTGGCCCTGGAGCTGGACATGCCCATCATCATCCACGACCGCGACGCCAACGAGGACGTCATGAGGATTTTGAAGGAGGAGGGCGTGTTCTCGGCCGAACGGATGGGGAAATTCCCCAAAAATCCTGTTTCGGGCCTGCCTGACGCCAGGTTGCTCATGCACTGCTTTTCGGGGAGCGCGGAACTGGCCTCCCAGTACGTGAAGCTGGGGGCCACCATATCCGTGGCCGGGCCGGTCACTTACAGGAACGCGAGGAAGGCCGTGGAGGCGGTGGCCGCCGTGCCGATGGAATGCCTGGTCATAGAGACGGACGCGCCTTACCTGGCGCCCGAGCCTTTCAGGGGCGGGGTGAACGCCTCGCCGCTGATCAAGCACACGGCGCGGAAGGTGGCGGAGATAAAGGGCATTTCCCTGGAAGAGACGGCGCGGATCACCTCTGACAACGCAAAGAGGTTTTTCGGCCTGGATATCTAGCCGTGCCTGCCGACAGGGACGCTCTCGGCCTGGTGCGGAGGGCGGTCAGGGAGCGCGGCCTGGTGGAGTCTGGGGAGCATGTGGTCGTCGGCCTTTCGGGAGGCCCTGATTCCGCTTGCCTTTTCCATATTTTGTCGCGGCTCGGGGACGAGATGGGCTTCAGCCTTTCGGCAGCCCACCTTAACCATGGGTTCAGGGCGGAGGCGGCGGCTGACGCGGAATACGCCCGACGCCTGTGCGAGGGGGCGGGGGCGCGGTTCCGAGGCTATGAGGCGGACGTCCCGACGCTGGCGCGGGAGAGGGGGCTGTCCGACGAGGAAGCGGGCAGGGAGGCCCGCCACGAGGCGCTTTTCGACGCGGCGGGTAGCGAGGCCGCCGAGCGCGGGCTCGGGAGCGACAGGGTGAAGGTGGCGCTGGCCCACAACAAGAACGACCAGGCGGAGACCGTGCTGATGAGGGTTATCAGGGGCACGGGAGTCGGCGGGCTGGCGGCCATGCCCTATTCGCGGACTGACAGGAGCGGCTTCGCGGTGGTCAGGCCGTTGCTGGACGTGGACAGGGGGCTGGTGGAGGCGTACTGCGCCGAGAACGGGCTCCGCCCCGTTCGGGACCGCACCAACGACGAGCCTGTGTACGTGAGGAACAGGATACGGCTGGAACTTTTGCCGTCGCTCGCCCGCGATTATAACAGCGGGATCGTGGACGCGCTCTGCCGCCTCGCCGCCAACGCGGCCAAGGACAGGGCCTATTTGGAGGGCCTGGCGGAGGGGATTATAAAAGAAGGGGCCCGCGTGGGCGAGGGGCGCGTGAGCATTCCCGCCGCCCTCCTGCGTGAGGAGGCGCTGGGCGCCCGCGTTATCGTCAAATGCTTTGAGATGATAGGGCTGGTTCAGGATATAGACGCGGCGCACATAGCCGCCGCCGAGAGGCTGGCGCGGGAGGGTCGGAGCGGCAGGAGCCTGGATTTCCCCGCAGGGTACAGGCTGTCCCTTTCCTTCGGAGACCTGATATTCCACAGGGAGGGAAAGCCTGGGGCCGACGCCGCCCCAAGCGCCTCGCTTGGCTTCGGCGGGTGGCGGCTTTCGGAACTGGCCGAGGCGGCGGGGGGGCCTCGGGAGTTGGCGGCCGCGGGGCATAGGGTGCGCGTCGCCGTCAGGACGTGGGGCGAGGGGCCTGTCGGGGAGCCGGCGGCCTCGGGCGAAGCCTCCGCCCCCGCTGCGGGCGGACGGGCGGCGGCAGGCGGCGCGGCGCGGGCGGAAGCGATGGCGGGAGGGAGAGCCCGCGGCGCGTTGGCGCTGGATTTCGACAGACTGGCGGCGGCCCACGACGCGCTGGAGATAAGGGGACGCCGCCCGGGGGATTTCATGCGGCTCAAAGGGATGAGCGGCAGGAAGAAGCTGCAGGATTTATTCACCGAGGCGAAGCTGCCCGCCCGGGACAGGGACGCGGCGCTGTTGGCGGCGGCGGGTTCCGAGGTGCTGGCGGTGCTTGCCGAGGGGCCTGCGGGACGCGCCACGGGGGGCTATCCGCCGGGGGAGACTACCAAGAGGGTTCTTTTTATTGATTGGGAGGCTCTGGTATGATATAATTGTTGTTTGGGGAATTGCGTGGGATTTGGTTTTAGGGACCCCTGGACAAGGGGGTTTTTTGTAATGCCTGTCCGCATTTAAAATGTTGCCTTGAAGCGGATTGGCGGATACTCCCTTCCGACGCCGGCCCGATAGCTTTGGGCGGGATTAAAAAAAGGATAAGTGTAAGCTTTCGCTGGGTCAGGCCGCGTCAGGGCGGCGGGGCGGGACGACAAGGCGAAAAGAAAAATGGCGGCTGTTCGGCAGGGGGCGATGACGTGCCGCCGTGGAGGATATTTTGAACAAAACGGCAAAAAATCTCAGTATTTACATCGCGATTTTCATCATCATATTTGCGATTACCTTCGCGTATATGGGGACTTCCCAGCAGAAGCAGCCCGTGAACCTGGTTATTTCCGAGTTGGTAACGAAATTTAGCGAGGAGGCCGTGGCCGAGGTCTCGATTCAGGGGCTTGTCATATCGGGCAAGCTGAAAAACGGCGACGATTTTATCTGCCGCACGGCCAGCATCATAGACATAAGCATACTGGAGGAACAGTATATCTATCCCCAGATAAAGGACAAAAAGCTCCAGAAAATGGAGGGGAACCCGCCTAAGGAGACCCCTTGGCTGCTGACCGTTCTGCCCACCCTGCTGATGATGGGCATATTGGTGTTTTTCCTGTTCATGTTCATGAACCAGGGCGGCGGCGGGGGTGGCAAGGTCATGTCCTTCGGCAGGAGCAGGGCCAGGCTGGTCAAGGAAAGCGACCTGAAGAAGGTGACCTTCGACGACGTGGCGGGGCTGGACGAGGAAAAGGAAGAATTGACGGAAGTGGTTGATTTCCTCAAAAATCCCAAAAAATATAACGAACTGGGCGCCAGGATACCCAAGGGGATATTGCTGGTGGGCCCCCCGGGGACGGGAAAGACTTACATCTCCAAGGCTGCGGCAGGGGAGGCGGGGGTGCCGTTTTTCAGCATCAGCGGCTCCGATTTCGTGGAGATGTTCGTGGGCGTGGGCGCCTCCAGGGTGAGGGACTTGTTCGAGCAGGCCAAGAAGAGCAGCCCGTGCATCATATTCATCGACGAGATTGACGCGGTGGGGCGCAAGCGGGGCGCGGGTCTGGGCGGCGGCCACGACGAGCGGGAGCAGACGCTGAACCAGTTGCTGGTGGAGATGGACGGCTTCAGCGAGAATTCGGGCATCATCATCCTGGCGGCCACCAACAGGCCGGACATTCTTGATCCGGCGCTGCTGAGGCCGGGCCGCTTCGACAGGGAGGTGGTCATAGGCATACCCGACATCAAGGGCAGGGAGGCCATATTCAGGGTGCATTCCAAGAACAAGCCCCTGGCCGACGAGGTCAACGCCAAGGTGCTGGCGCGCAGGACGCCCGGTTTCACCCCCGCGGACATCGAGAACATGCTGAACGAGGCGGCGCTGCTGACCGCCAGGCGCAATGGCCGCAAAATCCGCATGGACGAGATAGAGGCCGCCATCACCAAGGTCATAGCCGGCCCTGAGAAGAAGAGCCGCGTCATCAGCGCGGACGAGAGGAAGCTCACTGCCTACCACGAGGCGGGCCACGCGGTGGTGGCCAGGGCGCTGCCGAACACGGACCCCGTGCATCAGATCACCATCATCCCCCGCGGCAGGGCGGGAGGGTTCACCATGATTCTCCCGAAGGAGGACAAATACTACACCACCAAGACGAAGATGACGGAGCAGATAGTCCACCTGCTGGGCGGGCGCGTGGCGGAGCAGCTCACCCTGCGGGAGATCAGCACGGGCGCCAGCAACGACATACTCAGGGCCACGGAGATAGCCAGGGACATGGTCACGCGCTACGGTTTCAGCGACAGGCTGGGCCCCGTGAATTACAGCTCCGCCGACGAGGTGTTCCTGGGCAAGGATTTCTCCACCAGAAAGAATTACTCGGAGGAGATGGCCTCGGAAATCGACGAGGAGGTGCGCGACATCATAGAGGGCGCCTACGCCAGGGCCGAGGAGCTTTTGAAGACTTACTCGGAGCAGCTGGGCGTGGTGGCGAACGCCCTGCTGGAGGCGGAGACCCTGGACGGGGAGCAGTTCGAGGATTTGTTCACGGGAAAGATGACCCTGGAGCAGCTCATCGAGAAGATGAAGCACGACGAGAACCACATAATGGAGAAGAACGCCCGTGAGGCGGCCGAAACGGAGTACCTTCTGGCCCAGGAGCAGGCCGAGGCCGAGAAACAGGCTGAGGAAAGCGCCGCGGCCGAGGAGCGGCTCCCCATGCCCGACGGCGGGAAATAGCGGCCTCGGGCGGTTTTTGGAGCCGCGCGGAGGGCGCGGGCGAGGGGTTAGGGGTTGAGCATGAGCAAGATTGACGAGCTGAAGAGGCTGAAGGCCGAGGTGGCTCTGGGCGGCGGGGAGAAACGCGTCGCGGCCCAGCGGGCGGCGGGCAAGCTGACCGCCCGTGAGAGGCTGGCGCTGCTTTTCGACGAGGGAGGATTCACGGAGACGGACGTTTTCGTCTCCCACCGTTGCCCGCATTTCGGCATGGCCGACGCGCGGGCGCACGGGGACGGGGTGGTCACGGGCTTCGGCCCCGTGGGCGGCAGGACGGTTTTCGCCTACGCGCAGGATTTCACGGTTCTGGGCGGCTCCCTGGGGGAGGCCCACGCCGGGAAAATCGTGAAAATCCAGGAGATGGCCCTGAAAATGGGCGCGCCCGTCGTGGGGCTGAACGATTCGGGGGGTGCCCGCATACAGGAGGGCGTGAACTCCCTTTCGGGTTTCGGGAAGATTTTTTACAACAACACCGTCTCTTCGGGAGTCATCCCCCAGATTTCCGTGATAATGGGGCCTTGCGCCGGGGGGGCCGTGTATTCCCCCGCCATCACGGATTTCGTGTTCATGGTGGACAAGACCAGCCAGATGTTCATAACGGGGCCCCAGGTGATAAAGACCGTGACGGGGGAGGACATTTCGGCGGAGGCGCTGGGCGGCGCCATGACCCACAACGCGGTGAGCGGGGTGGCGCATTTCATGGGCGCGGACGACCGCTCCGCCATCATGGCGGTGAGGGAGCTTTTGGGCTATCTGCCCCAGAACAACATAGAGCGGGCGCCCAGAAGGGAGACGGGGGACGACCCTGACAGGCTGGCGCCCGAGCTTAACCGCGTGGTGCCCGACAGCCCGTCGCGGGCCTATGACATGTACAAGGTCATAAAAAGGCTGGCGGACAACGGCGAGTTCTTGGACGTGGCGCCCCATTTCGCCAGGAACATCATCACCTGTTTTATGCGCCTGGACGGGGAGACGGTGGGGGTCGTGGCCAATCAGCCCAACCACGCGGCGGGTTGCATAGATATAGACGCCTCGGACAAGGCCGCTCGGTTCGTGCGGCGCTGCGACGCTTTTAACATACCGCTTCTGACCTTGGTGGACGTTCCCGGGTTTTTGCCTGGGGTGAAGCAGGAGACGGGCGGCATCATCCGCCACGGCGCGAAGCTGCTGTTCGCTTATTGCGAGGCCACGACGCCCAAGGTGACTATGATAGTCAGGAAGGCTTACGGGGGGGCTTATATTGGGATGTGCAGCAAGGAGCTGGGCGCGGATTTGGTTCTGGCCTGGCCCACGGCGCAGATAGCGGTGATGGGCGCGGAGGGGGCCGCGAACATCGTGTTCAAGCGGGAGATAGCCGAGGCCGGCGACCCTGCGGCGAAGCGTTCGGAGAAGGTGGCGGAGTACGAGGCCATGTTCAACAACCCGTACAGGGCCGCCGAGATGGGCTACGTGGAGGACGTCATAGAGCCGGCGGAGTCCAGGCGCGTTTTGGTCAGGGCTTTTCGGGCGCTGAGGTCGAAGGAACAGAGGTTGCCTTATAAGAAGCATGGGAATATGCCGCTGTAGGGGGAGACGCCCTGGGGCGGCCACAGGGGCCGCGGTGGGCGCGGCGAAGGAGGATAAGATGAAAGTCGAACATGTGGTTGCCGCGTATTTCAGCGCCACGGGCAATACGGAAAAAGTCACCATGACTGTCGCGAAGAGGGTCGCCGTCGAGTTGGCGGCGCCTTTGAGGCGCGTGAACCTGACATTCCCGTCAGTGAGGAAAGCGCCTTTTGACATACCTGAGAACAGCGTCCTGGTGATGGGATTCCCGGTTTATGCCGGGCGTTTGCCGAATCTTTTGCTGGAATACGTGTCTAATATAAAAGGCTCCAATGTCATAGGCGTGCCAATAGTGACCTATGGCAACAGGAGTTTTGACGACGGGCT
Organism: Eubacteriales Family XIII. Incertae Sedis bacterium; assembly: GCA_031257175.1. Classification (GTDB taxonomy): domain Bacteria; phylum Bacillota; class Clostridia; order Peptostreptococcales; family Anaerovoracaceae; genus JAIRPE01. The sequence goes on from JAIRPE010000059.1 coordinate 16,138, forward strand.
GATAGAATTGCGCAACCTCATGGAGAACGGGGGCATAAAGACCATAAGCGCCGGGGCCTTCGTCGGAGAACACGCGTTTTCTCAGATTTTGGCCAAGGGCAGGCCGGACGTCGATGACCTCAGGCTGGCCGACGAGCTGGGGCACAAGACCGCGTCTTTGATCAAATCGGGATGGGAGCATAAGGGGCCTGTGAAGGTCGAGGGGCAGGATCCCGTGAGGCCGTATTACCAGCCCAGGGACAGGCACGGCGCCCCTATAGACATCAGGAAGGTCAAGCCCGTGACCACTGCCGGCGCCTGCGTGGATTGCAAGCTGTGCGCCATAATATGCCCCATGGGTTCCATAAATCACGAAAACGTCTTCGAGACCCCCGGCATATGCATAAAATGTTGCGCCTGCGAGAAGAACTGCCCGACCGGGGCCAAGCATTTCGACGACGCCGGGTATTTGTACCACATGCGGGAACTGGAGGACGTGTTCAGCCGTTGGGCTGAAAGCGTCGTGTTTGTCTGAGCCTGGTTGGGACAGGGAGAAGCGTCGCGTACGGAAAGCCGCCCTTCCGCCTTGACGGCGGGGGGCGGCTTTTTTTCGCGGGCTTCCGGCATGCCGAAGACCCCTCGCGCCTATCCTTTTTTTAATTCCGCCCAAAATTAACGGGCGGACGGAGTGAGATAGTATCCGCTAATCCGTTTCAAGGTGACGTTTTAAACGCGGATCAGCATTATTTCTCGTCATAGTCCGCGTAGGCCATGTAGGTCACGGGATCCCAAAGGAAAGCCCGGACTTTCATGCCGCTCACGTCGGCGGGGAGGAAATACGTCTCGCTGAAAGTCAGCTCGTCCTCCGGCTTGATGGTCACGGTTTTGCCCTCCTTGAGGTCAACCAGCCTGCCGTCTTTGTAAAGCCCCAGCAGTATGACGGCCTTCTTGTCGGTTGAGCCGTCGTTGTAGACCGTGCCTGTGGCTGTTATGGGGTTGGTGGCCACCAGGCCGGAGTCCGCGGCCACATTGAGGTTAGGGTTGCCGGGATTCGCGCCGGCGTAACTCAGCTTCACGCTGTTGGGCTGGGGCGGGTCGGCGTATCTGGTGTAGCTGAGGACGGGCGCGCCCGTGTCGGCGTTTATGACGGTGTTCCCGGCCTCGTCCACCAGGGTGGCCGTCAGATGGTATCCCACGACCACGTCCGGCAAGTCCGCCTTGTACTCCCAGGGAACCAGCCAGCCGTCCCGGATGGTCTTGGTCTCGCCTGTCTTTGACCATACGAGGTCGTTCTTGGCGTTGTAGAGGTCAAGCTTGATGGCCGCTTTTATGTCCGCGCCGGTATTGTTGTTCACCGTGGCAAGGCCAGTGGCGCGGTTCTGGTAGTAGATGGGCTCACCGCCGGGGACGCCGCCCGTGGCGCCTATCTGCATTTTCCCGCCCACAAAGTCGATCTGGTCAAAGGATATCCCCACGCCGTAGGTGGTGTTGGCGGCCAGGCCGGCCTTAAAGGGCCGCTTCGACAGCCTGTAGGTCACAGCGTCGTAGGAGGGGATGTTGGCGCCCTGGTAGATGTTGGCGGTGTTGCTGGTGACG
>JAIRPE010000095.1 GCA_031257175.1 Eubacteriales Family XIII. Incertae Sedis bacterium
GGGCGACGACTGGCAGTCGATTTTCGCCTTCGCCGGCTCGGAAATAGGGCTGTTCACCCGATTCTTGGAGCTGATGGGCAGCGGCGTGGAAATGCAGATAACCCATACCTACCGCAACTCCCAAGAATTGATCGACATAGCGGGCGGATTCGTGCAGAAAAACCTCGCCCAAATCAAGAAACGGCTAGTCTCGCCCAAACGGCTGGCGAACCCCGTTGTGCTGACCGAATTCGACGACGGCTACAAGCGCGATTCCGCCATGGCCGAGGCGGCGGAGCGGACAATAGGGGAAATCATCTCCGAATTCGGGGACGCGGCGTCCATTTTGTTGATAGGGCGGTACAACTACGACGGCTATAAGCTTTGCCGAACGGGAAAATTCCGCGATTTGCCTGGCAATCGCATCAAATGCGAGTCGCACCCGACGGCGCGCCTGAGCTTCATGACCGTGCATGGCGCGAAAGGACTGGGCTTTGACAACGTCGTGTTGCTGAACATGTTCGAGGACAAATTAGGGTTCCCGTGCCAATTGGAGGATGACCCTATTATGAAGCTGGTGCGCTTCGAGGACATATCTATGCCTTTCGCGGAGGAGCGGCGCCTGTTTTACGTGGCTCTCACGCGCACGAAGAACCGCGTCTACATATTGGCCCCGCAGCGCAGGCCCTCGCGCTTTTTGATAGAGTTGGTCAATGACTACGGCATACCGCATTCTCCGAACCTGAGCATGGAGGCGGCAGACCCGCTTCGGTCGCGTTGTCCCCTCTGCGGGAGCCCGCTGAAATACGAGTTCAACAAGAATTACGGGCTGGGGCTCTACCTCTGCACCAATGAGCCCGAGATTTGCGATTTCATGACGAACCACAAGACGTGGCCACATGACATTTACAAGTGCGACAAGTGCAAGGACGGCTACATGATAGTCAAAGTGAAGGGGAGCGAGGTTTTTTACGGCTGCACCTCCTATGACAGCAAGGCAAGGTCGGGCTGCAAGAACATGAAGCCGATTTTGCCCGAGGGGGGCGACGGGGGCAGGATAAGAAGGACGCTGCGCAAGGCATACTAGAGCCTGTTCGCGCTATCGCGTCAATAATCACAGCGAAGAGCAAGAATTCCCCATGGTAAAACACTGCATGGTGCATGTGAACCCGACGGACTGACGTCATGCCGACGCCTCCCCCGCTTGATTGTTCCCCCGGATTTGTTTATACTGAATATATCGCTCCGCCGCCTTGCCCGACAGAAAAAATCCTCGCCGAAGCGGTTTCGGCGCGACATTTAGTCGGTGGGGCAATAGCCTCAGGGCCGCGTCCCCGATACGGGGCCTTCTGGAGGCGCGGCGCCGCGTTGGCCGCGAATACGGGCTTGGAAGGAGACAGACATGCCGAACATAATTGTGAGTTTTAATTCCGCCGCGATTCGGAGTATGGCCAGGGAGACGCTTCGCGGGCGCTGGCCGAAGGTCATGCTGGGCGCCCTCATAATGGAAGTCATGGCATGCGGGCCCATGCTTCTGTTGCAGAGAATCCTGGGGTTTGATTCAGGGATGGTTGTTTCGTCGTTGGGCGGGGACGGGCCCACCTCTGTGGATGTGGATACAGGCCGGTTGCTTATCTATTATGGTTACGCCATTCTGGTCGGCGGGGCTTTGAGCCTCGGCATGAACATGTTCATGCTGGAATTCGTCCGCAGGAGGGAATGCAGGTTCGACCTGTTGCTGGCCGGGTTCGCGAACCTGGGCAGGGCCATCGGCCTGATGGTAGTCAGCGGTTTCATAGTGGCTTGCGGCTTCATGGCGTTAGTGGCGCCGGGCGTGATTTTCGCCTGCGCCCTGATGCCCGTGTTTTTTTTGCTGGCGGATCATCCCAATATAGGCGTGTTTAAGGCCGTGGCGACGGGGTGGCGCATGATGACGTTCAACAAAGCGAAGCTGTTCCTCCTGATCGCGTCTTTCGCGGGATGGGCCCTGCTGGCCGCCCTCTCGACCCTCGCGCTGGCCGTCGTTGTCGGCCTGTTTCTTTGGCTGACAGGCAATGATGGTTCTGCGCAGATCGAGATGGCGTCGTGGGCGCTGTCGTTTTGCTGGATGCTGGCTTTACTGCCCCTGACGGCTTACGCGAACACGGCTATCGCCATATTTTATGACATGGTGGCGGGCAACAGGCCGGCGGGCCATTACGCGGGCGGTCAGCCGTGGCAAGCCCCGCCGCCTTGGCTGGGCGGGCGTCCCGGCCAGTGGCAGGCGCCCCCGCCGCCTTGGGGCGGCGGGCCTCCGGGTTCGGGACAAGTCCCTCCGCAGGACGCTCGGCCTGGAGGAGGCGGCGACGGTTGGCGGCCAAGTTTGCCCGAACGGCCTTGCCCGCCCGACGAAAATCGGCAGGGACGCGGCCACGACTCGCCCTTGCCGCCTGGGTACAACCCGTTCGCGGGGGCACGGGCGGCCCATGGGCCTTTGTCTTCGTCGGAATCCCCGCCCGCGCCTGGGGACGCGCCCGAGGACGCGCAGGCTTCTCCGCCTTTGCGGGAGGCCCCGCCCGACGCGCCTGGGTTCGCGCCTGAAGCCTCTTCTGAGGCCGCTCGGGACGCGGAGGGCTCGGAACGAGAGGGGGGAGGGTCATGACGATGGAGCGGCCGTTCATCCCGCTGCTGTTCGCGGCGGACATAAACGTCTACAGCGTGGCCAGAGCCTTCCACGAGGAATACGGCGTTGTTTCCCACGCTTTTGGCAAGGCGCTCAGCGGGCCCTGCGCGGACAGCAGGATTATCCGATATTCCAGCCACCCCAAGGCGGACTCCGCGGAGACGGTGGCGGAGACGGTGGCCGCCTTCGCCAAGGCCCATCGCGACAAAAAAATAATAGTCCTGGGCTGCGGGGACAATTACATCAGGCAGATAAGCAACTGCAAGGGCTCTTTCCCCGCCAACGTCATCGCGCCTTACATCAACGTCGCCCGCATGGACAGGCTGATACACAAGGAGCGCTTCTACGAGCTGTGCGCCGCGGCGGGGGTGGATTATCCCGACACCTTCATTCACAGGAAGGGCATGGGCGACGACTTCTCCCCGCCCTTCGGGGGGCCTTTCATCATAAAGCCCTCAAACGGCATTGAGTACTGGGAGCATCCCTTCGAGGGCCAGCACAAGGTGTTCAAGGCGGACAGCCTGGATGAGGCGAAGGGCATATTGGGGAAAATCTACGCCTCGGGCTATTCGGACACGGTGGTCGTGCAGGACTTCATCCCCGGCGACGACAGCTATATGCGCGTCCTCACGAATTACTCGGACAGCGGCGGGAAGGTGAAGCTCTCCTGTTTCGGCCACGTCCTGCTGGAGGAGCATACCCCCCACGGCTCGGGGAACCACGCCGTGATCATCACCAGGAGCGGCAGGGCGGTGGAGGAGCAGTTCAGGAAGCTGCTCGAAGGGCTGAATTACGTGGGCTTCTCCAATTTCGACATCAAATACGACAGCCGCGACGGGAAGTACAAGGTGTTCGAGCTTAACGCCAGGCAGGGCAGGAGCAATTACTACGTGACCGGCTCGGGCGAGAACATCGCCCGCTATCTGGTGGACGACCTGATTTACCAGAAGGAGCTTCCCAAGGTCTCCGCGGACAGGCGCACGCTCTGGATGGTGGTGCCGAAGAGGGTGGCGTTCCAATACGTGGGCGGCGCGGAGTATCGGGAGGAGATGCGGGAGCTGATAAGCGCCGGCCGCTGGTCGAACCCCCTGCTCTACGACAAAGACCGCGGCCTCAAGCGGGGATTGCGGGTACGGAAGAACCTACTGAGCCATTTTTACAAATTTCATAAATATTACAAAATATAGGAAATATCGCGATTTTCTCCTTAAGGCACGAGGATCAGGACAGGCCGCCAAGGGGAAAGGCCCCTTGCGGGCGGGTCAGGCAAACGGCGCGTCCCTCCCTGCGGACGGCGGCGCGGAGGGCGCCGCCCGACATGGGGCGACGGTTATGGGGCGCCAGGGAGGGCTATCTCATGAGGAACGGAAACGGAAACGGCAATGGCAAGCGGCTGGGCGTGCTGGGCGGAATGGGGCCCGCCGCCTCGCTTTTGTTTTACGGCATGGTGATAGAACACACGGTGGCCTGCCGCGACCAGGAGCATATAGACATGATTATCCTGAGCCACGCCACTATGCCTGATCGGACGGAAATGCTGGGCCTGGGGAGGGGCGCGGAGCTTCTCGCGCGAATAGTGGAGGACGCGCTGGCGCTGGAACGCTGCGGCGCGGACGCGCTGGCCATCACCTGCAACACCAGCCACGTGCTGGCGGACGCCATACAGGCCGCCATAAACGTGCCTTTGATAAACATGGTGAAGGAGGCCGTGGCCGAGTGCGCGGCCATCCACGAGAGGCGCCCCGCGAAAATCGCCGTGCTGGGCACGGACGGGACGATAAAGGCGGGCATGTACCAAAGGGAGATGGAGGCGGCGGGCCTCCTGCCCCACGTCCCGTCGCCCGAGGGTCAGAAGCTGGTCATGCGGATGATTTACGACGGCGTGAAGCGGGGCGGGGCGGTGGACTACGGGGACCTGGCCGCCGTCGAGAAGGAACTGCGCGAGGCGGGCTGCGACGGCGCGATTATGGCCTGCACGGAGATGTCGGTGCTGAAAGACAGGTTC
>JAIRPE010000103.1 GCA_031257175.1 Eubacteriales Family XIII. Incertae Sedis bacterium
TTGGAAAAATATGTATAATACGCGCATAAGGGAAATATATATAAGGAAAATATTGTAACGCGAAGGCAAATATGTTACAATGCAGATATGTTTCACCTAAAACACGGTTTGCCCGAGAACGCGAAAAGGAGGGGTTCGACATGACGGAAATCAGAAACGCCACTATGGAAGATTTTGATATTGCTTTCGACTATATTGAGAAGCTGTGGACTTACAACACTTACGACAGGGAAACTATTCTGAAAGTGTATAAGAGCGTGCTTGAGGCCGAGGACGATTTCGCTTTTTTCCTGTTCGCGGAGGGGAAGCCCGTGGGTTTCTGCCATGGGACTTTTTTCAACACCTTTTGGCTGTCGGGCCAGACTTGCTACGTTTCCAGCATCATCACCAACGCGGAGGAGCGGAGGAAGGGCTATGGCCGCCTGCTGATGGATCACGCGAAGTCCCTGGCGCAGGCCAGAGGCTGCCGCGCCGTCGTGCTGGATTCGGGGCTTCCCAGGAAGGAAGCGCACCAGTTTTATGAGATTTACGGCCTGGAGAAGTGCGCCTACTGCTTCGAGCTGAAGCTGGAGGAGGCGTAGGGGCGGGCGTTCCCGCGATATCCTCTGATTTCTCCTGTTTGGTGAAAATCACCGAACGCGCGGCATAGCCTCAAAATGCAGGCGGGCATTGCGCCCGCCCTTAATATGTGCTATAATGGCAAAGTATCGTGGGCTTCCGCGATACTTGTTTTTTGTAAGTTTTGGAAGTATTTATTGTGAAAGGGGCTTTTTATGGAATTGCCAAACAAAACATTTCTCATCACGTTCGTCGGCGGGGCGGCCGCGGCGCTGGCCGCCAGGGCTTTCGCGAAGAGCAAGACGGCGCACAAGCTCGCCGTGCGCGGGGTCGCGGGCGGCCTGCGCGTCAGGGACAACGCCTTGAAAAAGGTGGAGACCATCCGCGAGGAGGCGCAGGACATCTACGAGGAAGCGCGGCGGGCGCCCGAAACGGCGGAATGAAGTACGCGACGCTTAACGATTTGCCCGCCACGGCGAAGCTGCCCGCCAGACTGCGTCTGGGCGTGGACGCGCTGACCAGGCGCAACGCCGCGGCGGTCTCCCAGGCGCTCGGGGCCTGCGCCTTCGTGCGCGGCGCGCGGGCGAACGCCGCGGCCGGGTGCGTCACGATTTTATACGACGGGGGCAAGCGCGAAGAGGTTTTGGCCGCCGTCGGCGCCCTCGACGCCGAGACGCTGACTGGGCAGGAGGCGTCGGACTTCGGCCTGGATTTTCGCCGCCGCCTGTACGGCAAGCTGCTGCGGCACTACGCGAAGCGGCTGCTTCTGCCCCCATGGGCGCGAATCCCCCTCGACTTGTGGAACGCCGCCCGTTATGTCCGACGCGCCATAGCGTCTCTCCGCCAGGGCAAGCTGGGCGTCGAGACGCTGGACGCCGCCGCCGTCACCGCGTCGATGGCGATGGGCGACTGGAAAGCCGCTTCGTCGCTCATGTTCCTGCTCGGCGTGTCGGAGCTGCTGGAGGGCTACACGCGGGAGCGGGCCAGGAACGCGCTGGCGGACAGCCTGGCGTTGAACATAGACAAGGTATGGGTGGCTCGGGACGGCGTGGAAACCCTGATTCCCTTAGCCGACCTGAGACAGGGCGACAAAGTGGTGGTGCGGGCAGGCTCGGTAATCCCCGCCGACGGGACAGTTCTGTCAGGGGAGGCGACGGTGAACCAGGCGTCTCTCACGGGGGAGGCTACGCCGGTGTTCAAGCGGCGAGGCGACAGCGTTTTCGCGGGGACGGCGGTCGATGAGGGCGAAATCGCCGTCGAGGCCCGCTCAGTCGCGGACGACAGCCGCGTGGCGAGAATAGTCAAGATGATAGACGAGTCCGAGTCCCTCAAAGCGGGCATACAGGGGAGCGCGGAACGGGTCGCGGACAAAATCGTGCCGCTGAACTTCGCGCTCGCGGCAGGCGCCTACATGCTGGGCGGCAGCAGGGCGGCGTTGTCAGCGCTGTTGGTGGACTATTCCTGCGCGATAAAGATATCCACCCCCGTCGCGGTGCTGTCGGCCATGCGGGAGGCATCCGCGCGCGGGCTGCTCGTCAAGGGCGGCAAGCACCTCGAGGCGGCCGCCCAGGCCGACACGGTGGTGTTCGACAAGACGGGGACGCTCACCGCAGCCTGCCCCGAGGTGACGCACGTCGGAGCCTTCGGCGGGCTGGGACGTGAGGACGTCCTGCGCATGGCGGCCTGCATAGAAGAGCATTTCCCACACAGCCTGGCGCGGGCGGTCATCCGCAAAGCCCAGAGCGAGGGGCTGCTTCACGCCGAGGAACACGCGGAGGTTCGGTACATCGCCGCCCACGGTATAGCGACGTCCTACGAGGGCAGGCGCGCGGTCATCGGAAGCCGCCATTTCGTGGAGGACGACGAGCATGTATCCATAACCCGCGAGCAATCCGAGGAAATCGAGCGCAATTCGGGCGGCGGCTCGGTGCTGTATCTCGCTTCTGACGGCGTTCTGGCCGGCTACCTGTGCATAACGGACCCGCCGCGGGCCGAGGCCCGCGAGGTCATCGCCGCGCTTAAAGCCCTCGGCGTGGAGCGCGTCATAATGCTGACGGGCGACGGCGAGAGTTCCGCCCGCGAGAACGCCTCGAAGCTGGGCATCGACGAATACAGGGCGCAAATGCTCCCCGAGGAGAAACGCGCCTTTGTCGAGGGGCTGAAAAGGGCGGGGCGCAAGACGCTTATGGTCGGCGACGGCATCAACGACTCGCCCGCCATGGCCGCCGCCGACGTGTCGGTCTCCATGAGCGACTGCGCGGGGCTGGCGCGCGAGACCGCCGACGTGGCCATGCTCAACGGGGACTTGTGGGGGCTGGTGGCCCTTCGCCTGCTGGGTCAGCGTCTGCTGGCGCGGATTCGGGGCAACTACAACGCCATCATAGGCGTGAATTCCGCCCTTCTGGCGCTGGGGTTGCTGGGGGCGGCGCCAGCGTCCGTTCTGTCGCTGGCGCACAATGCGACGACGACGGCGGTCAGCGCGGCCAGCACGCGGCGGCTGCTCGATGAGGGGCCGACGGGGAAATGACGGGAACTCGGCGGAAGGGCTTGCGGGGGCGCGGAGCGCCTGGGGGGCCGACGAGAGGGCCGCTGGGCGCCCACGAGCGGCGGAAGGGCCGCTGGGCGCCCACGGGGCGGGGGCCCTGCTGGCGGGTTGCGTGGAACCACGGGGCCTACGGGCTGACGGAACGCCTGCGGGGCCGACGGGAGGGCCGCTGGGAACCCACGAGCGGCGGAAGGGCCGTTGGGCGCCCACGGGGCCTGCGGGCGCCCTGTCGGCGGGTTGCGTGGAAACCCACGGGGCCTACGGGCTGACGGAACGCCCACGGGGGCCGACGAGGGCCTGAGGTAAGATTTTAAACGCGGATCAGTATTATATTTTTCCCTTCCTGCCGAAACCGCCGCCTGTCGAAAGTATGTTCGTGTCGAAGGAGTATATGATTTCTTCTTCGACACGCCTCCTTTTCAGCGCCAGGGCTATGAGCCTGTCCAGCAGATCCGCGTATGACAGGCCCGTCGGCTCCCACAGGTAGAAGGACAGGGAGCCTGGTATGGTGTTGAACTCGTTGAGCCATACGCCGCCCGTGGCCGTGTCTATCAGGAAATCCGCTCTGGCCACGCCGCAACAGTCCAGGAACTTGAAGGACTCTGTGGCTATCTGCCGTATCTTCGCCCTCATCTCCGAGGAAATGTCGGCGGGTATTCTGCGTTTTAGCCCGGCCATGCCTTTGGCCGCGCCCTGCTTCCCGCCGTCCATGTATTTGTCCGAGTAGCTGAGTATCTCCTCCGTGGCGTAAGGCTCTTCGCATTCCGACGCCTCGGCGGCGTCCGCGTCTCCCAGCACGGCGCAGTTCACCTCTTTCAGGTTCTCCACGGCCGGCTCCGCTATGACCCTGCCCGCGAACATGAAGGCCGTCTCCAGCGCCTCCATGAGCCCCGCCCTGTCCGACGCCCTGCCTATGCCAACGCTGGAGCCAAGGTTCACGGGCTTCACTACCACGGGGTAAGGGAAGCGCGCCTCCACGGCCTCGGCCATCCCGCCAAGGCCGCCCGCCGCCCGCGCCTCGAAGCGCAGGCAGTCAAGGACGGGGAAGCCTCCTTGCCGCAACAGCGCCTTGGCGCTGAATTTGTCCATGCAGACGGCTGACGCCAGCACGTCGCAACCCACGAAGGGAAGGTTCAGGGTTTTCAGGTAGCCCTGCAAGGCCCCGTCCTCCACGTTGGTGCCGTGGACGATGGGGAAGGCCAGGTCTATCAGGGCTATGCGCCCGCTCTTTAGAAAGCCCCGCTTCTCGCGGCTTTCCAGGTATGTTTTGGAACCTTCAGCCACCAGCCCTACCCGACCGCATTTTTTCAGCAGGGCGGGGAGGTCCCTGTAGCCCTCGACGTCCCTCAGCGCGGCGCCGTGGTAGAACTCGTTGCCCTTCGTGATGTACACGGGGTAAATCTCGTATTTGCCCGCATCCATGGCCCGCATGGCCTGTAGGGCCGAAATCACCGAAACTTCATGCTCGACGCTCTTGCCGCCGAACAGAACGGCCACATTTATCTTCATGACTGCCTCCTTGGCGGCCCGCCTCCGCGAGGCGCGGGGCGGGGCGGCCAGTCTAAGCGCGGTCGGGCGGCATTGGGCGGAAGGCGCCGAATAAGACGACGCCTAGAGGAAAATATTTCCGAATAGGCGCGCGCGCCTTATTTTCTGAAGCATGGCGCAACACCAGCCCGCATTCCAGGCATTCCCCTTCTGCCTAAACAACAGATGGGGCAACGCATGGCTACGCGACCGCTTTCTCCATATAACAATCCAAAAATTCTTCCGTAATCCCCCGCAATCTGCGCCGTTGGCAGATAATAAACAACTCCTCAACCGCCGAATAGGGGAAATATCGGGCTTGCAGACTCTGGAATATCGGCTTGCCCGCTTCGGCGATGACGTGCCGCCTGTCGTCGTCGGGGGCGACGATAACCCAGCGCGTCATGAGCGGCGGCATCTTGCTCTGGAAATTCAGCATACGCGTCAGGCCGCTCGTTATGCCCGTCGTATGCTCGACCTCCATGACGGCGGGCATAAGCCTGCCGTTTTTGAACCATATGCAGTCGATAAACAGCCCCGCGCCCACGGCCCCGTCGAACGGAGCCACAAGAGGCTCGCTCGAAAGCGTTTTGACTATGCCCGCTTGTTCGGCGAGCGGCCTGTCGTTGTAGATTATCCCCTTGTCGTTTTGGGCAATCCAAGTGCGGTAGCCAAGCTGCAGGCCGATAAGGTAAAGGGCGATCTGTATTTGGGCGTGACGGCGGGCGGCTTCGATATCCATTCCCCGCAAGTCAAGGCTTTCAGGCAACGATAAACTTTCGTAAACCGCCGTGCTTGTAACCTCCGTAATGGTGACGTTCGTGTCCTTTGCCGCCAACACGCCGTTTTCATGCGGCTCGTCAGGCAAATACAAAAGATGCTTGTGCCCGCTCTCGATTTTTGCGTGCCCGTCAATATCGGACAACCGGCCTGGGCGGCAGTGGTAAAAATACGGCGTGTAGGCGACAAGGCTTTCAAGAACAGAGCGAGTGTTATAACTCGCGCCCAGAACCCTGTCGATGTTAAGCGGCTGGCCTTCGGCAAAAGCGTTGGCGTACCGCCATATCATTTGCGCCGAAATACTCACTGTTTCCGCGCCGCCTGCGGTTTCGCCCTTCGACGGAGTCCATCGCTTTATGGTAATCGGCCCTTCTGGCAGGGTGACGTCGATAATCCGTATCAGCCCCTTAGTGCGGGGGTTTATATAGTTATAGTCACGGTTCTTGGGCAACTGGTTGATGAAGGACGCCAGATTATATCCTGTCAGCTTCCGCATACGGCGTTCTCCTTCAAAAATGCATCTATCGTTTTGGCTATACCGTTGGAGAGCAGGAAGGGCACGCCGTTGCCTATCGTCTTGAACATGTCCGACAGCGTCATGTCTGACGGCAGCTCGAACTCTTTCGGCAACGACTGTATCGCCATGGCCTCCGCCGCCGAAATGCGCCGCTCCTTGCACGGGTGCAAATGCACCTCATTGTTGCCATACGCCGCCGTGGGCGAGTAGCGGTAGCGATGAAGCCGCTTGCAGGACTTGCGGCTCACGTCCCCCTCCCTCACAGTTTTTATTTTCGGCGAGCGCGGCGCGAAGTGATTTTGGGCGTTGGGATGATGCTCCACGTCGTTTTTGTCGAACCAATATTGGACGGTCAGCGGAGTCATGCTTTCGTCTGCCGTCTGGGCTACATCTTCGCCAAGCGCGTTCGTGCCGTTCCAGGGCGAAGCCTTAACCTCGCCGACGTCGCGGGTCATGAAACGCTCCCACGGGAACGCCGAAATCTCGTCGCGGGAAAACGCCCCGTCGTCAAGCAGCTCTTTTTTGACGCCGAACATGATGGCGCGCTCGCGGTCTTGCGGCACGTCAAACTCAAGGGCGTTGCAAAGCCGTTCCGTAGTGCAGTAGCCCGAGGAGTGAAGCTTCGCCTTCAATTCCTCGAAAAACTCCCTGTGCCTCGCCGTGCTCCAAAGACCTTTCACGTTCTCAAACAGAAAGAAATCGGGGGAAGCTTCGGCGATGAGGTTTATGTAGGCGAGGGAAAGCTTGCCGTTGCGCCCGTCCGCGCCTTTGTTTTTCCCCGCGACGGAGAAATCGGGGCAGGGAGGGCCGCCTATGAAGCCGACGAGCCGCCCTTGCGCCTTGACGCCGTCCACAAGACCCGTAAGCTCGGGCTTGCGCCCGTTAAGGAACTCGTTTATGTCGAGGTTATAATAGCCGTGCGCAGGAGCGGGCAAACCCAACTTTGAACGCGAATATTTGTACGCCCGCAGGAACGAAGGCGATATTTCGTTGACGAACGCGATGTCGTACCCCGCGCGCTCAAAGCCTAAATCCAAGAACCCGCTCCCCGAAAAAAACGAGAATATGACGGGTCTCCCGTTCGCCGCCACTGGACGCGCGGCGCTTGCTGTTTGGTTGCCCATACCGCTTGCCTTTCTTTCTTGCGGGACTAAACGCCCGACATGCCCTTCGGTCCGCCTCCGCGAGGCGCGGGGCGGCAACGCCACATTTTGGCGTCCGCTTACATTACAAGTATATCATAAGGCGAGGGAGTCCGCAATAGAAAAATGAACAAATGTTCTTAAGCGTTCTTTAACGGGGATTTCTCTTGGCAATGGCTGTATTGGCGGGCGTTTTGAAATTCATAATGCCCAGTATTGCGCTTCCCGCGACATCAGGGCATACAGGAACACAATCAGCCGGCCACAAAAGTTCCATGGGCGCGACCGAAAATGGCGCGGGGCCGCGCGGGTTGGCCGCGGCGGGACGGGCCGTCTTATGTTGGGGCAAATAATGCGTTTATTTTAATTTCTATTTATGTTAATTTCTGTTTAAAACTCTCCTGAACTGTGGTATACTATCGGCATAATGCTTGGCATGAAGCGCGAGAAGAGGATTAAGGGATGGTTTTTTGGGCGAAATGCAAGGACGGTTTCAGACGGACTGTCGAGGAGCATCTGAAGGACTCCGCCCACGTGGCGAAGGAGCTTTATGGCGATTTTTTGAGCGACGGCCTGCGCAAGCAACTGCCGCTCGCTATCTGCGTGTTCGCGGCGGCGGCGCACGACATAGGCAAGGCCAGCCCCGCTTTCCAGAACTACATACAAAAGGTGAACAAAGATAACCAGCCGCGCCATTGGCTTATCTCGTATCGATTTTTGATTAGGAAGGAGTTTGACAAGTCTTTGGCTCTCGTCCTCGCCTCCCACCATGGCACGCCACCGGATATCGAAACGCTCAAAGCTTTGGACACAGGCGGGAAGGACAGGCCCTGCGGGTTCAAAGACCACGTCTACATCGCCGAGCAGGAGCGGTTGCTGGCCCTGGCCCTGGACGAGGCGGGGATTGGCCTGGACGAGGCGAAGGCAATAAAGCTGGACAAGCCGCGCCAAGTTCTCTTGTCGGGCTTCTTGGTGCTGTGCGACTGGATTGCCAGCGGGAGGGCCGAGGGAGGCGAGGATCACGGTTTGACCGAGCCGTGGAAAAGCGCGGGCTTCCGCGCGGACGAGACCTACGGGCGGCTGTTGGGAGGGAACGCCCCGCGCCCCGTCCAAGCGGCGGTCGCGGACATTTTCGCGCGGGCGAACAAGCCCGGCCTGATTATCATAGAGGCTCCCATGGGCGAGGGGAAGACAGAGGCCGCCCTCGCCGCCGCCGAGGCCATGGCGGAAAGAAGCAATCGCGGCGGGCTGTTTTTCGCCCTGCCCACCCAGGCCACCTCCAACGCCATGTTCAGCCGCGTGAGGGATTGGCTGGAAAAGCTGAAACTGCAGGAGCCGCACACTATAGACCTGGTTCACGGGAGGAAATTGGCCAACAGTGAGTTTAAGAAAATGTACGGGCGCGGCTTCGCCACCGACGGCGAGCCTGAGGACATGCTGTCCGTGAATTCCTGGACGCAGAACCGCAAGAAGGCGCTGTTCTCGAATTTCGTGGTCGGCACCGTGGACCATCTGCTCATGGCGGCTTTGAAGCAGAAGCACTTCATGCT
>JAIRPE010000119.1 GCA_031257175.1 Eubacteriales Family XIII. Incertae Sedis bacterium
GACGTGAACCAGCTCAACAGGATTAAGCTGATGATGGCCACGGCGCGGAAGAACATGGGAGAGAGGCAAGAGGCCGACGGCGGCCCGGCCTAGGGGGCCCAGGGCTGTTTTGGGCGGCGGAAAAGGGGAGGATTTTCAGATGACAAAAAAACAAAATATGTTCGAGATCAAAGAAGATCTTGAGAAGAAAGGGTCAGAACTGAAAAGAGAGCTCAAAGCGCGGCACTTGTTCATGATTTCGATAGGCGGAGTGATAGGGAACGGTTTGTTCGTGGGGTCAGGCTATTCGATAGCGCAGGCGGGCCCTCTTGGGGCGGTGCTGGTATACGCGCTCACGGGCGCGATAATGTTCGTGACTATGCGTTGCCTTGGGGAGATGGCGGTATTCATGCCGGTGGCGGGCTCCTTCCAGGCATACGCCAGCCGATTCATTTCTCCTGGGGCAGGTTTCAGCGTAGGTTGGTTTTACTGGCTCAACTACGCCATAACCATCCCATTTGAATTGGTCGTGGCGGGACAGATGATGACGCGGTGGATAAGCTCTGATATAGTGCCGGTCTGGGCGTGGGCGACAGTTTTTGCCGTAATATTCGTGGTTTTGAACGTATTTTCAGTAAAAAACTTTGGAGAGGCGGAATTCTGGTTCTGCAGCGTAAAGGTAGTCGCGATAATATTGTTTATCATAATCTGCCTCGCCCATATGCTGGGAATCACAGGCGGCGGCGCGGATGCGGGGATCGGCAATTTCGCGGTTGACGGGAAGCTCTTCCCGACGTCGTTCGCCATGCTGATGACGGCCTTTATAACCGTGGCGTTTTCTTACAACGGTACAGAAATAATCGGTCTCACGGCGGGCGAAAGCTCCGACCCCGCAGTGGCGTTGAAACGCTCGGTCAACAACACGGCGTATCGCACCTTGATATTTTACGTGGGTTCCATTTTCTTCTTGGCGGTCACAGTCCCTTGGGAAGACTTCGTCGGGGTAGAGTTCGTGGAAAGTCCGTTCGTCATGAGCCTGAGCAGGGCGGGCGTGCCGTTTGCCGGGGATATTATGAATTTCGTCGTTATCACGGCCGCGCTTTCTTGCGGGAATTCGTTGCTGTATTCCTGCATGAGGCTGCTGTTCGGTATGGCGGGGGAAAAACAGGCGCCCAAATTTTTGGCGCGAGTCACATCCAAAGGCGTTCCGAGAAACGCGTTGATATTCACTATGATTGTGGTTTGCCTGTACCAGCTGACCGCAGTTTATCAGCCTGAGGTAATAGCGCTGATGCTGGTCGCGATTTCCAGCTTGGCGGGCATGATAAACTGGGCCTTCATATGCCTGTCGCAGATAATGTTCCGCAGAAAGTACAGGGCGTCCGGAGGCAGGGACGAGGATTTGAAATTCCGTATGTTCGGTTACCCTGTTTTGCCATACGCGGGCTTCGCCCTGAACATCCTGATGATTTTATCCTTTGTGTTCTTGCCGGGCAACCTTTCCATGCTGTTTTGTTTCGTGCCCACATTCCTGATCATGTGGGTAGGCTTCGACTTTTACAACAGGCGGAAGCAGGGCGCCGCAGAAAAAAACGACGCTCTTACAAAAACCCCTTGACTCATTGCCTCTGATATGATACAATTATAGACTGCCGCATTAGCATAACCATTATCAGAGCGAGGAGTGATAAACATGCCACAGCCTGTGAAAATCGGCAAGAAGACCCGTATGAGCTATTCCAAGATACGGGAAGTAGCTGAAATGCCCAATCTCATACAGATTCAGACGGAATCCTACAAGTGGTTCATCGAAGAAGGCCTTAAAGAGGTGTTCGAGGATATTTCCCCCATAAAAGATTATGCGGGGAATTTAGTGCTGGAATTCATGGACTATTCCCTGAACACCCCCAACGACCCGCCCAAGTATGAGCAGGAGGAATGCAAGGACAGGGACGTGACATACGCCGCGCCCCTAAAGGTCAAGGTGCGCCTGGTGAACAAGGAGACCGGCGAGGTCAAGGAGCAGGAGGTCTTTATGGGCGACTTCCCCCTCATGACTGAAAAAGGCACCTTCATATATAATGGCGCCGAGCGCGTGGTGGTGACGCAGCTGGTTCGGTCGCCCGGCCCTTATTACGACGTGACGGTGGACAAGTCCAACAACAAGCTCTACTCCACGACGGTCATACCCAACAGGGGCGCCTGGCTGGAGTACGAGACCGACTCCACCGAGGTCATAAACGTGCGCGTGGACAGAACCAGGAAGCAGCCTATCACCGTGCTGCTCCGCGCGCTGGGCTTCGGCTCTGACAAAGAAATCATCGATTTGCTCGGCGACGATCCCAGGCTGCAGAAGACCTTGGAGAAAGACCAGACGGGCACCTATGAGGACGGGTTGAAGGAGATATACAAAAAACTCAGGCCGGGCGAGCCTCCCACCGTGGAGAGCGCCAAGATACTGCTGGACAACCTCTTCTTCGACGCGAAGAGGTACGACCTGGCCAAGGTGGGGCGGTACAAATACAACAGGAAGCTGGGCATAGCCAGCCGCATAGTGAACCAGACCGCGGCCGAGGACGTGTTCGACCCCGAGACGGGCGAGTTGCTGGTGGAGAAGGGCGTGAAGATAACCAGGCACGCCGCGTTGGCCATAGAGAGTTCGGGCGTGCGGCACGCCTACGTGTACAGCAGGACTGAGGACGGCTTCCCCGTGAAGGTCATCGGCAACAACTTCGTGGCCGTGAGCAAATACCTGGACTTCGACGTGAGCGACATCGTCATGCAGGAGAAGGTGCATTACCCCGTGCTGAAAGAAATCTTGGCCACGGCCTCCACCCCCGCCGAGATAAGGAGCGCCTTCGCCGCCAGAAGGAACGAGCTGGCGCCCAAGCACGTGATACTGGACGACATTGTCGCCTCCATCAGCTACATACTGAACCTCCACCACGGCATAGGCAACACGGACGACATCGACCATCTGGGCAACAGGAGGGTCCGCACCGTCGGCGAGCTTCTGCAGAACCAGTTCCGCATCGGCCTGGCGCGTATGGAGAGGGTCGTCAAGGAGAGGATGACCATACAGGACATAGAAGTTACCACGCCCCAGGCGCTGATGAACATCAGGCCCGTGACGGCGGCCATAAAGGAATTCTTCGGGAGTTCCCAGTTATCCCAGTTCATGGATCAGAACAACCCCTTGGCGGAGCTTACCCACAAAAGGAGGCTGTCCGCGCTGGGGCCGGGCGGCCTGTCGCGGGAACGGGCGGGGTTCGAGGTCAGGGACGTCCATCATTCCCATTACGGGCGCATGTGCCCCATAGAGACGCCTGAAGGCCCGAACATCGGCCTCATCGGCTCATTGACCACTTTCGGGCAGATAAACGAATACGGCTTCATCGAGACGCCTTACCGCCGCGTGGACAAGACGCGGGGCATCGTCACCGAGGACATAGACTACCTGACCGCCGACGAGGAGGAAATGCTGATAATAGCCCAGGCCAACGAGCCTCTGGACAGCGAGGGGCATTTCCTGAACCAGAGGGTCGCGTCGCGGGGCGCGGGCGGCGAGATCGACCTGATCCCCAGGGAGCTGGTGGACTACATGGACGTCTCGCCCAAGCAGGTGGTGTCCGTGGCCACGGCCATGATCCCCTTCCTGGAGAACGACGACGCGAACCGCGCGCTGATGGGTTCCAACATGCAACGGCAGGCGGTGCCGCTCCTGGTCACGGAGGCGCCCATCATCGGCACGGGCATGGAGTACATGGCCGCCAGGGATTCCGGGGTGGTGGTGCTGGCGAAAAACCCCGGCACGGTGAGTTACGTCTCGGCTGAGACCATCGTGGTCATAAGGGACGACGGCAAGGGCAAGGACGAGTACAAGATGCTGAAATTCAGGCGCTCCAACCAGGGCACCTGCATTAATCAGCGGCCCATAGTTAGCAAGGGCGAGCACGTGGAGAGGGGAGAGACCATAGCGGACGGCCCCTCCACCGACGAGGGCGAGGTGGCGCTGGGCAAGAACCTGCTCATCGGCTTCATGACCTGGGAGGGCTACAATTACGAGGACGCCATCATATTGAACGAACGCCTCATAATGGACGACACCCTCACCTCATTGCACATAGAAGAGTACGAGTCCGAGGCCCGCGACACGAAGCTGGGCCCTGAGGAAGTCACCAGGGACATCCCCAACGTGGGCGAGGACGCGCTCAGGGACTTAGACGAGGAAGGCATCGTGCGGATAGGGGCTGAGGTCAGCTCATACGATATTCTGGTGGGCAAGGTCACGCCGAAGGGCGAGACCGAGCTGACCGCCGAAGAAAGGCTGCTCAGGGCCATCTTCGGGGAGAAGGCCAGGGAGGTCAGGGACACGTCCCTGCGGGTGCCCCACGGCGAGACGGGGATAGTGGTGGACGTGAAGGTGTTCAGCCGCGACAACGGGGACGAGCTGCCCCCTGGGGTGAACAAGCTGGTGCGTTGCTACGTGGCCACGAAGCGCAAGATCAGCGTGGGCGACAAAATGGCGGGACGCCACGGCAACAAAGGCGTCATCTCCCGCATTCTGCCCGAGGAGGACATGCCCTTCCTGGAGAACGGGGAGGCGCTCCAGGTCATGCTCAACCCGCTGGGCGTGCCGTCGCGTATGAACGTGGGCCAAGTGCTGGAGGTCCATCTGGGCCTGGTGGCGGCGCGCAAGGGCTGGTACATATCCACGCCCGTGTTCGACGGGGCCACGGAGAACGACATCACGGGCCTTTTGGAGCAGAACGGCTTCCCCAGCAGCGGCAAGCTGACGCTGAGGGACGGCAGGACTGGGGAGCCTTTCGACAATCCCGTCACCGTAGGCTACATGTACATGCTGAAGCTCCACCATCTGGTGGACGACAAGATACACGCCCGAAGCACGGGCCCGTACTCGCTGGTCACCCAGCAGCCGCTGGGAGGCAAGGCCCAGTTCGGCGGCCAGCGCTTCGGCGAGATGGAGGTCTGGGCGCTGGAGGCTTACGGCGCGGCGTACACGTTGCAGGAGATACTCACGGTGAAGTCTGACGACGTGGTGGGGCGCGTCAGGACTTATGAGGCCATCGTCAAGGGCGAGAACATCCCCGAGCCCGGCATACCCGAGTCCTTCAAGGTCCTCATCAAGGAGATGCAGAGCCTGGGCCTGGACGTGAAAGTCCTGAGCGAGGAAAACGAGGAAATAGAGATCAGGGAGGCGGTGGAAGCCCTCACCAGCTCCAGCCTGGAGAGAATCATAGCGGACGATTCCTTCGGCGTCAACCCCTTCAAAGACGACGAGGGGGATGATTTGGATTCGGGCGCCGACGGGGACTTGGCCGAGGCGAACGACCTTTTCGGCGATTCGGACATGCCTGACATGGGCTTCGGCGGATTGGCGGGAGGATTCCCGAAGGCGGCGAGGGCGGAGGTCCCCGAGGCTTTCGGCGGCCCCGCGCCCTACGGCAGGCCCAAGTTCGGTAGCCCCAAGGGCTTTGACGGACTGGAGGGACTGCTGGGCATAGCTCCCGTGGATTTCGTCGGCGCCGGCGTCCCGCCGACGGACGAGCTGGACGCCCTGGACGCCCTAGACAGCCTGGACGGCTTGCCTGGGGAAGGCTACGAGGATGACGGGGATTTCCCCAAGCGGGAGGACGCGTTCTTCGACGGCGGCGGACGGGACGAGGATCCCGGCGACGATGATGGCGTTGGCGGCGCGCCTGCCGACGAGGTCGAGGATGAGGTATAGGGGGGTGTTTGGAAATGAATGAGATGAACGAGTTGAACAATTTTGAAGCGTTGCAGATCAGCCTGGCCTCCTCTGAAAAAATCAGAAGCTGGTCCAGAGGCGAGGTCAAGAAGCCCGAGACCATCAACTACAGAACCTTGAAGCCTGAGAAAGACGGCTTGTTCTGCGAGAAGATTTTCGGCCCGACCAAGGATTGGGAGTGCCATTGCGGAAAATACAAGCGCATACGGTACAAGGGCATAGTCTGCGACCGTTGCGGCGTCGAAATCACGAAATCCAAGGTGCGGAGGGACAGGATGGGGCATATTGAGCTGGCCGCCCCAGTCTCCCATATCTGGTATTTTAAGGGCATACCCAGCCGCATAGGGCTGGTGCTGGACATATCCCCCAGGAACTTGGAGAAGGTGCTGTACTTCGCGGCCTACATCGTCACGAACCCAGGGGACACGGATCTGGCGTATAAAGAGATTCTCACCGAGCAGCAGTTCCGCGACGCGAAGGAGAAGCACGGGAACGCCTTCAAGGCCGCCATGGGCGCTGAGGCCATACGCGACCTTCTGGCGCAGATCGACATGGACGAGCTGGCCAAGACCATGCGGGAGAAGCTGAAGGACTCCACAGGCCAGAAGAAGATACGCATAGTCAGACGCCTGGAAGTGGTGGAGGCCCTGCGCCTGTCGGGGAACAAGGCCGAATGGATGATTTTGGAGGTCATCCCCGTGATACCCCCCGACATCAGGCCCATGGTCCAGCTGGACGGCGGGCGCTTCGCCACCTCAGACCTGAATGACCTGTACAGGCGCGTCATCAACAGGAACAACCGCCTCCAGAGGCTGCTGTCCCTGAGCGCCCCCGACATCATAGTCAGAAACGAGAAGCGCATGCTCCAGGAGGCCGTGGACGCGCTCATCGACAACGGCAGGCGGGGCAGGCCGGTCACAGGGCCGGGCGCCAGGCCGCTTAAGTCCCTTTCGGACATGCTGAAGGGCAAGCAGGGGCGTTTCCGCCAGAATCTGCTGGGCAAGAGGGTGGACTATTCGGGCCGTTCCGTCATCGTGGTGGGGCCCGAGCTGAAGTTCTACCAGTGCGGCCTGCCTAAAAAGATGGCCCTGGAACTGTTCAAGCCCTTCATAATGAAGGAGCTGGTGTACAACAACTACGCCCACAACATCAAGAGCGCGAAGCGCATGGTGGAAAAAATCAGGCCCGAGGTCTGGGACGTGCTGGACGAGGTCATCAAGGAGCATCCCGTGTTGCTGAACCGCGCCCCGACATTGCACAGGCTGGGCATACAGGCTTTCGAGCCCGTGCTGGTGGAGGGCAAGGCCATCAAGTTGCACCCGCTGGTCTGCACGGCCTACAACGCGGACTTCGACGGAGACCAGATGGCCGTCCACGTGCCGCTCACGGTGGAGGCGCAGGCTGAGGCCAGGTTCCTCATGCTCTCGGTCAACAACATATTGGCGCCCAAGGACGGCTCCCCCATAACCACCCCCACCCAAGACATGATTTTGGGCAGCTACTACCTGACCCACCCCGGCGAGGACAGCCGCGACACCGCGGCGGAGAAGGGCGACGGCAAGGCCTTCACGGATTATGACGAGATGCTCATGGCCTACAGGAACAACGTCGTGGGCCTCCACGCGAGGGTGAAGGTCAAGCGCTACCTGAGCAAATACGACAGGAAGGGCAAGCTGATAGAGTCCACGGTGGGCCGCTTCATATTCAATGAGAAAATCCCCCAGGATTTGGGGTTCGTGAACCGAAAAACGGATCCTTACGCCCTGGAGGTGGATTTTCTGTGCGACAAGAAACGGCTGGGCCAGATCATCGACCGTTGCTACAGGCTCCACGGCAACACGGAGACGGCCATAATGCTGGACTACATAAAAGACATCGGGTTCCACTACTCCACGGTGGCGGCCATCACCATAAGCGTCTCCGACATGGAGATACCCAAGGAGAAGGAGCGCATAGTGGCCGAGGCGGAGCAGCGGGTGGCCCAGTACGAGGCCGCCTACAGGCGGGGCCTCATGTCCGAGTCCGAGCGCTACGAGCATTCCTGCAACACGTGGAACAAAGCCACGGAGGACGTGGCCGACGCGCTCATGAAGTCCCTTGGCACCCTGAACAACCTGTACATCATGGCCCATTCAGGCGCCAGGGGCAGCAAGAACCAGATAAGGCAGATAGGCGGGATGCGCGGCCTCATGGCCAACGCCTCAGGTAAGACTATAGAGATTCCCATTAAAGCCAATTTCAGGGAAGGGCTTTCCGTGCTGGAATACTTCATCTCCACCAACGGCGCCCGAAAGGGCCTCGCGGACACGGCGCTGAGAACCGCCGAGTCGGGATACCTGACCAGGCGCCTGGTGGACGTGTCCCACAACGTCATAGTCCGCGAGTACGACTGCGGCACGGACGAGGGCATAGAGGTGAAAGCGTTCACCAGCGGCAAGGAGGTCATAGAGCCGCTGAGGCACAGGATTATCGGCAGGACTTCCCTGGCCGACATCGTGAACCCGGCCACAGGCAAGGTCATAGTGGAGCAGAACGAGGAAATCTCCGAGTTCGCCGCCGAGGCCATCGAGGAAGCGGGCATCGAGTCGGTGGCCATACGCTCGGTCATGACATGCCACAGCGAGACGGGCATATGCGCCAAGTGCTACGGCAGGAACCTGGCCACGGGCGAGGGCGTGAACATAGGCGAGGCGGTGGGCATAACCGCCGCCCAGTCCATAGGCGAGCCCGGCACCCAGCTGACCATGCGGACGTTCCACACGGGCGGCGTGGCGGGCGGCGACATCACCCACGGCCTGCCCCGCGTCGAGGAGCTGTTCGAGGCGCGGAAGCCCAAGAGCATAGCGGAGATTTGCGAGTCCGGCGGCACGGTGGTGTCGATAACGCCCCGAAAGGACAACAAGACCGAGGTGAAGATACGCGGCGACGAGGAGCGGATCTACGTCATACCCTACGGCGCCCGCATGACGGTCAAGGAGGGTGACTACATCGAGGCGGGCGACCAGATGACCCAGGGGCCGCTGAACCCCCACGACATACTCAGGCTGAAGGGCGTGGAGGGCGTGTACCAGTATCTGCTCAAAGAGGTGCAGAGGGTGTACAAGATGCAGGGCGTGGACATCAACGACAAGCACGTGGAGGTCATAGTCAGCCAAATGCTCTCAAAATACAGGATTGACGAGGCCGGGGACACTTGGTTGCTGCCCGGCGGGCTTTACAGCTATTCGGAGATAGAGGAGGCCAACGCCGAGCTGCCCGAGGGCGGCGAGCCCGCTCAGGGCAAACGCGTGCTGCTGGGCATAACTAAGGCGTCGCTGGCCACGAATTCCTTCCTGTCGGCGGCGTCGTTCCAGGAGACCACGAGGGTGCTGACGGACGCGGCCATCAAGGGCAAGACGGACAAGCTGATGGGTCTGAAGGAGAACGTTATCATAGGCAAGCTGATCCCGGCGGGCACAGGCATGAAGCGCTACAAGAACGTGTCGGTGGATTACGGCGTGAACACGGAGTACATGGAGTCCTTCAACAATTACATCTATGAGGAAGACGAGGACCTCCCGGAGGAGGATTACGCGGAACTGGGGGGCATGACGCTGGTGGCGGACGAGTTCGTGCCGACCAGCGAGATCGTGGAGTTGGATTAGGGAATTTTCTCAACGCGTGTATTAGAAACCTTTTGACATATCAAGCGGCGCCGTTTATGATATATATGAACGGCGCCGCTTGACGAATGTATGGACAAAGTCACGGTCATTCCGGGGTATGGCGTGGCTGAAGCGAAGAGGGCGGAATGACGCGTGTCGGATGGGAGGTTGAGAGCGCGGTGAAAGCATTGTCGAAGAAAGATTGCGTTGCGGCTCTTGATCTGCTGGCCGAGGCTTATCCGCAAGCGGCCTGCGCACTGAACTATCATTCGCTTTTCGAGCTGATTACGGCAGTAGTCCTCTCGGCTCAGACCACGGATAAAAGCGTGAACTTAGTGACCCCGGAGTTGTTCGCCCGCTATCCGGGCGCCGCGGAGATGGCCGACGCCGATGAAACGGAGTTGGAGGACATCTTGAGACGCATAGGCATGTACAGAACAAAGGCCAAGAACATTAGGCTTATGGCGCAGGCGCTCCGAGATGAGCATGGAGGAGAGCCTCCGGACAGCTTTGATGAGCTGGTGAAGTTGCCGGGGGTGGGGCGAAAGTCCGCCAATGTGGTTCTGTCGGTAGGATTTGGGCATCAACGCATAGCTGTGGATACGCACGTGTTCAGAATCGCGAACAAGGTGGGCTTCTGCCATGAAAGGGACGTCTTAAAAACCGAGCTGGCTTTGATGAGGCAAATACCGGAAAATAGATGGACGGAGGCGCATCACAGCTTGATTTTTCATGGGCGGAATTGCTGTTTCGCCAAGAAGCCGGACTGCGGGCGTTGTGTCATAAACGGTTATTGCATGTCATTCGGCGGCTCTAATGCGGCTCGCAGTTAGAACATTGTCCTGCTATGCCTTCCTAGATTCGAGTTCCGCCCTAAATTGTTATCGTTAAGCGAATTGCGGAGTTAAGGGAAGTAAGCGTTTACATGAAAAAGAAAAAGGCGGAACGTACGAAACAAGAAATCATCAGCTATACCATGAGCCGCATTCGCAGTAAAAACACTTCCATAGAGGTGACATTGCGAAAGGCGTTGTGGAGTCGGGGCGTAAGGTACAGAGCCAACTACAAAAATGCCCCAGGAACGCCGGATATCGCCATAACGAAGCATAAGATCGCGATTTTCTGCGACGGCGAGTTTTGGCATGGAAAGGATCTGGAATCACAGAAAAGGCACATGCATACCAATGAAGCGTACTGGATGACCAAGATACTAAAAAACATGGCACGTGACGCGAAGAATAATGCGGACTTGGCTCAGCAAGGTTGGACGGTTCTAAGATTTTGGGGGAAGGACATAGCGAAGGATCCGGGATATTGCGTGGAGCAGATTCTGAAAGCGATAGAAACGGCGAAGGAAGAACAAGGCAGACAGGGCGTCGGCGCTAAAAGACCGTCCTTCGACCGAAGCGGCGCTAAGGCAGGACAGGCGCGGCAGGGAGGCGACATGGGCGCCTACGGGGCCGCGGAAGGCATAGAAGAATCCCAGCCGTTGATGGTGGCCGAGCCGGAATACAGGGATATAGAAACCTGACAGGTTATGGCATTGAATCGCGCGGGCGGGCTCGGGGGGGCTTCCAAAAGCCCTCCTAAAGCCCGTTTGCGCGTCAAATCTGCCCATATGTTAACCCTATCCGGATTGACTTATTGCCTGATTGCAATTATAATATACTCTAGGTTCGACTAAGAATTTTATAAGCGGCTATTGAGCTACTGTTTGTTGAAAGGGGGAGAGTTCTATTTGAATATCATCTTTTTTCTCATTTTGTTCCCGTTGCTGGCGGCGGTCCTGCTGCTGCTGGTTAAAAGCGACGGGGCGCGAGGCGTGGTGGTGGTCGCCGCG
>JAIRPE010000076.1 GCA_031257175.1 Eubacteriales Family XIII. Incertae Sedis bacterium
GGACGACGGACGACATGAAATGGAACGCCTCACAGTCAAGAGCTATATATTCCGACAGCCGGGAGATACTGGTTTCGGCGGCGGCGGGTTCGGGAAAGACCGCCGTTTTGGTTGAGCGCATCAAAAGGCTGATTTTTGAGAAAGGGACGCCGCTCTCCAACATGTTGGTCGTCACCTTCACCAACGCGGCCGCGGCCGAGATGCGCCATAAGATAGTGGCTTCCCTGACCGACCAGCTTGCGGCCGTGGACTCGCCTTTTCTCAGGGAGCAGCTTTCCGGCATATATAAGGCGGCCATATGCACTTTCCATTCGTTCGCGCTGAAGATCACCCAAAACTACTATTTCAAAATCGGCCTGCCTCCGGGCTTGAGGGTTTGCGACGACGCGCAGAGGGCCATGCTTAGGGGCGAGGCCGCCGACGAGCTTTTTGATTCCCGCTTTGACAGCGATTATGAGCGTTTTTCCGCGTTTTTGAGACGTTTTTCCGAAGGCAAGAATGAGGATGACGTGAAAAAACAGATGGTGATAGATGTGTACGAGCAGGCGCGGGCCAGGCCTGAGCCTATCGCTTGGCTGAGGGAGAAAGCCGCCTCTTTTGGGGGAGGCCGCGAAAACCCTCTCGCTTTATTGGAAGATGAGATCAGGAATGATATCTACGAGGAATTGGGGAAGGTTGAGGCGATTTGCGCCTATGCGGGAGACCGCCTCGCTAAAGGCGGCGCGGACGCCTACGCGGCGCTCTGCCATGGGGACGCGCTGAAAATACGTGATTTGCGCGCCTCCCTCGACGAGATGGGGCTGGATGACGTCGGCGCGCTGATACGCGGCTTTTCCTTCGCCCGCCTTCAGGTCAAGGACGCGGGGCAACGGGCCGCTTTCAAGCTTGTCTCAGACGAGATAACGCCAGTGCGGGACAAGGCGAAAAAAATCCTGAACGAAAACATCAAAAACAGGTATTGCAGGCAGCCCATGTCGGCATACGCGGAGGAGATGGCTGACGCCGCCGCGCAGGCGGCATATCTCTGCGACCTTGTCGCGGAGTTCCACGAGAGGTTCAGCGAGAAAAAACTCGGGAGGGGCTTGCTGGATTTCGCGGACATAGAGCATTACGCCCTGGCGATTTTGGGCGATTCGGAGGTCTGCGAGGAGTATCGCGGCAAATACAGGCATATTTTCATTGACGAGTATCAGGACAACAACGTGATGCAGGAGGCCATAATCGGAAAAATCGCCCAGGGGAACAGCCTGTTCATGGTCGGGGACGTGAAGCAGAGCATTTACAAGTTCAGGCTCGCGGAGCCGGAATTGTTCATGGCGAGGTACAAGTCCTATGCGCCGCGCCCCGCGTCGGAGGCCGACTCGTCTGAGACTGTTCTTGACGGGGGCGAGCGGATCGACCTGAACATGAATTACAGGTGCAAGGCCCCCATTATCGACGCGGTCAACGCGGTTTTCAGCCAATTGATGGGAGAAGGGCGCGGAGGGGTCAGTTATGACGGGAACGCCGCGCTGAGGAAGGGGGTCGCCTTTGACGATGAGGCGGCATGGGAGAAAACGACGGATTTTTACGTCCTCGACTCCGACGTCCCTGAAGAAGCCGCGGCGGATGGCTATATCGCGGAGCTGAAAACCGCGGAGGCGGAGGCGTTGACTGCGGCCGAGATAATAAAAGGGGAAATTTTCGAGGCAGACGGGCGCAGGCGGCGGTTTTTCGACACGAAGCTGGGACGGGTCAGGGAAATGGGGCTGCGCGACGTGGTTCTGCTACTGAGGGGCGCCAAGAACCAAGCGGGGATTTACGGCAAGATTCTCACGGACGAGGGGCTGCCTGCCTTTGTGGGGGCGGGGGAGGGCTATTTCGACACAGTGGAGATAGAGACCTTCATGAATCTGCTCAGAGTCATTGACAACAGGCGCCACGACATACCCCTTTTGAGCGTCATGTATTCCCCCATTTTCGGTTTTTCAACGGAGGATTTGATGGACGTCAGGCTGGCGAGACGTGGCGTCCCCTATTACGACGCGCTCTTTTCTTACGCCTCCCGCGCGGAGGGGCTTCCCGCCGACGGAGAGGGCGGAGAGGTTTGCGACCCCACTTTGGCGCGAAAATGCCGCGACATGCTTTCCAAGCTTGAGGAATGGCGCGAGGCGGCTGCTTTGATGGAGTTGGACGAGTTCATCTGGCTCTTGCTGAAGGACAGCGCCTATCTGGCGTTCGCGGGCGCTCTGCCTGGGGGGGCGCAACGGCAGGCGAACCTCAGGGCGCTGGCGGACAGGGCGTTGGATTTCCAGAAAACCCATATGAAGGGATTGGGAAGTTTCATCAAATATGCCGAGCATTTGGGCGCCGAGGTGAACATAGGGCAGGTGAAGCTGATAGGGGAGAGCGAGGACGTCATCCGCGTGATGACCATACATAAGAGCAAGGGGCTGGAGTTCCCGCTGGTCTTGGTGGCGGGCCTCGGTAAGCGGTTCAGGTCGGACTCGGGCGGCATGGTCCAAACCCACAAGGATTTTGGGGTGGCGCCGCGCTGGACTGACCCCGATTCGGGGCTGTACAAGAACACCCTGCTGCAAAACGTCATCGAGCGGGTGAAGCGGCGCGAGGCCTTGGCGGAGGAGACGCGCATACTGTACGTGGCTTTCACGAGGGCTATGGACAAGCTGATATTGCTGGGCTCCCTGCCTGGCGGGATTGGGGGCGCGGGCAGGACGGACGCGCTCATAGACGGCAATTCGTATCTGGAGCTGCTTCTGCCCGTCGTCGCCCGCACCAATATCAAGCTGCATGGGCGCACCCGTTTGGACCTGGCGCCCGGCTTCGCCAGTGAGCCTGAACGCGCCGGCAGGCTCAGGGCCGTGCTGGAGGGCTTTTCAAAATCGGAAGGGGACGCGGCGTTGGCCGCCGCCGTGGCTTCCAGGCTTGGCTACGCCTACCCGCACGCCGGAGCCGTCGCCCTAAAATCCAAATATTCGGCGGGCGAGATCAGCCCGGACGCGGGAAGCGGCGCGGGCGGCGGCCGCGCAAGGGCCTCGTGGGCGCCGGCGGGGGGCGCGGGCGCGTCGCCGGGAGCCGCGCGGCAGGCGGCTCCTGAGGTTTCCAAACCTAAATTCATGCTCGGCGCGGTTCCGTTCACCGCCGCGGAGAAAGGCGTCATATTGCATCGCGTGATAGAATTGGCGGATTTCCGCGAGGCAAGGGCGCAGCTGGGGAATCCCGGATTTTTCGCCGCCATGCTGGACGGGCTCGTGTCCCGCGGGCTGTTGCGCCCCGAAGAGGCCGAGGCGGTCGATATGGATAAAATCACGGCCTTCTTCGGGTCGGAGATATGCGGCAGGGCGGCGGGCGCCCCTTGGATGCGTAAGGAGGCCCCCTTCGTCTACAGACGCGAGATCGACGGGGAGATCGTGCCCGTCCAGGGCGTTATAGACTGCTTTTTCGCCGAGGGTGAGGGCTTGACGCTGCTGGATTATAAGTCCGGGCCCGCCTTGCCCCTGCCCGACGAGACGAGAGAGGCCGCGGCGTCCCGCGCCGCTTCCGCCTATAAGGGGCAGCTGTCGGTTTACAAGGAGGCCCTGGAAGCGGTTTACGGTAAGGAGGTGGTGGAAAGTTACATATACTTTATCAATGAAGGGGTTTGCGTATTGGTGGAATATTCTTAATATTCGGCCATATTCGAGGGTAATTTTTCGATTATTGAAATTATTTCGATTGGATTGCCCCCTAGGCGCCATTATGATATACTTAGGGGGAGATATTTTTTACCACGTGCGAACACGGGTTATTTTATGGAGGGTAAGATATGAGTTACGTTGACAAGGTGTTGGCTGAACTGAGAAGCAAGAACGCGCACGAGCCCGAATTCTTGCAGGCCGCGAACGAGGTTCTTGAATCTCTTAGGGTCGTTATCGAAAACGACAAGAAGTATGAAGAGGTCGGTCTGCTTGAGAGGCTGGTTGAGCCCGAAAGAGTCGTTATGTTCAGGGTTCCCTGGGTGGACGACGCCGGCAAGGTTCAGACGAACCGCGGCTTCCGCGTCCAGTTCAACTCTGCCATCGGCCCATACAAAGGCGGCTTGCGTTTCCACCCGTCCGTCAACTTGAGCATCATCAAATTCCTTGGCTTCGAGCAGATTTTCAAGAACTCCCTGACCGGGCTTCCCATCGGCGGCGGCAAGGGCGGTTCCGACTTCGACCCCAAAGGCAAGTCCGACTTTGAAGTGATGAAATTCTGCCAGAGCTTTATGACCGAGCTCCAGAAGTACATCGGCGCGGACACGGACGTGCCTGCGGGCGACATCGGCGTGGGCGGTCGCGAGATCGGCTACATGTACGGGCAGTACAAGAGGCTCACCGGCCTGTACGAGGGCGTGCTGACGGGCAAGGGCCTCTCCTACGGCGGCTCCCTGACTCGTACCGAGGCCACGGGCTATGGCCTTGTCTACTGCGTGGAGGAATACCTGAAGAGCGTCGGCGACAGCTTCGAGGGCAAGACCGTCGCGGTTTCCGGCTCCGGCAACGTGGCTATATTCGCGACCGAGAAGGTCTACCAGCTGGGCGGCAAGGTCGTCACTGTGTCCGACTCCAACGGCTACATCTATGACGCGGAGGGCATTGACCTGAACCTCGTGAAGGAGATCAAGCTCGTGCGTCGCGCCAGGCTGACCGAGTACGCTAAAGCGAAGCCCGCCAGCAAGTACGTCGAGGTCGGCAAGGGCAGCGTTTGGGACGTCCCCGTGGACATCGCCCTGCCTTGCGCCACCCAGAACGAGTTGGACTTCGAGGATGCGAAAACGCTGGTCAAGAACGGCGTGAAGGTCGTGGGCGAGGGCGCGAACATGCCTTCCACCCAGGAAGCGGCCGACTATTTCCTCGAGAAGAAAATCGCCTTCTTCCCGGGCAAAGCGTCCAACGCGGGCGGCGTCGCCACTTCCGCTTTGGAGATGAGCCAGAACAGCATGAGGACCAGCTGGACCTTCGACGAGGTGGACGCGCGCCTCAAGAGGATCATGGTCGATATTTTCCACAATATCGACGACGCCGCGAAGGAGTACGGAATGCCGGGGAATTATATCGCCGGCGCGAACATCGCGGGCTTCAAGAAGGTCGCCGACGCCATGCTGGCGCAGGGGATTGTGTGATAGTTTCATAATCACGAGTGTAAGGTATTACTCTGTCGAGAAGGGACGAGCCAAAACTCGTCCCTTCTCACATTATATGTCTTTTCGAGCGCCTACCCTATGATTTGAACGACGGCATCAGTCTCCCGCCTCTATAGGCGGCAAGTTTCCGTTTACTGCGGTATCAGCGGCGCACCTAACCACGCGAACGCAGTGAGCGTCCGGTAGGTGCCCTGTGAGGCTTCCCCGCGCCGCAAGCCCGAAGGGCGCGGCGGGACGGATGGAAGCTACCGCCGACATTTTAAGTGCGCTTCGCGCTTCAAATGTTGACTAGCAACATTTGAACCGAATTTGGCCAAAATCCTCATCGGAAGATGAATAAATACCAACCTGATGGCCATGTTTCAAATCGGAAATAATGTTGGCCTACCGCACAGGCTAAGGCCGCAAGGGCTTTAGCGCCTCGCCTGACTGTCCAAGACACAAATCTGCTCGTCATCAAGCGACCACGTCATAGCCTTGTTCCTCAATCTCAGATTTGATTTTTCCTTCTGGGCTTTGGAGCGGATCGTGTTCAACCGCAACCGTGCCCGCTTCCAAATCAACGACGACCGCACCGATCCCAGGCAGAGCGCCTACCGCTCTGGTGACGGCATTGACACAATGCTCGCAAGACATCCCTTCCACTTTTATAATTATCTTTTCCATGTGAACCTCCATGCTTTGTTATAGCTTTCCCTAATTTACCTCGTTATTTGCTTGTTCTAGTAAAAAATACCAGGCGGACAGCGGGGAGCAGTATCACCTTATCCACACCTCGCCATCAAAGGCAACGCCCCTACCCCACCCGCACCCTGCTCCCGTCCCGCAGCGCCTCGTCGGGCGAGAGCGCCACCAGTTCCCCTTCCCTTAGCCCCTCCGTGATTTCGT
>JAIRPE010000083.1 GCA_031257175.1 Eubacteriales Family XIII. Incertae Sedis bacterium
AAGACATCATCAAATTTCGTGCATAGTGAACAATAGCTGTAGTGATTGCCTACAACATTATGGTTATGTTGGTTACCGTCATCATGGGGGTCAAATGGGGAGCATGCTGAAAATAGTTACATAAGGTATACGTGTTCTGGGCTAAGTTTTGAGCAGAATGTCGCGATATATCGGAATAGGGATCAGTACTGGCTCCTTAAGGATAATCACCTAAATAACCGCGAGATGAAACCCCGCTCCAAGGAAGAGATTTTGGAGTGGGCAGCCACGCACCGCACAGTGGACGGGTCTGAAATTAAGTGGGATATGTGAGAGGATTAAGGAGGGAATATGGATTTTGAAACTTACAATAAGATTGAATATGTCAGGATTAATTTCCCAAGAAGTGAGACGTATGAGGAATACGAGAAGATGATTGATACTGACGATGACGAATTATTTGATACTTGCATAGATTCATTAAGGAGTTTTTCGAACGTTGAAAACGCGTACGCCATATCGCAAAAAACAAAGCTGAAACACAGGATAGAACAAAGGCTCAATACGGCGGATAATGTGTCGAAAGCAATTTATGGCGCCTTTATGGATAGATTTTTTGGATAACACATACATTGAGAGGCGAGGAAGCGTTTGAGGTTTATTGGTGGCGCGAACGCGGCGACGAGGTGGATTTCGTCGTCAAGAAAGGCGAAAGCCTTACCGCCATTGAGGTGAAGAGCGGCCGCGTCAAAAACGTCGGCGGAAGTTTGGCGTTTAAGAAACTCTACCCAAACGCCTTGTCCCTGATTGTAGGCGGCGCGAACGCGCCTTTGGAGGATTTCCTGCTCGGAAAAGCGCCGCTGTTTCTGTAAACGAAAAGCCGCCCCCAGGCGGAGAGCGGCTAAAACCGAAAACCGAAAACTCCCCTTTTCAATTCCCAATCTCTCAGCCCCTCAACCGAAAATCGAAAACTAAAAACGCACGTCCCTTCTGTGGTTTGACAGCCCGCCGCCAGCGGTGGTATAATTATCTTGTTTTGCGGCACGCTACTGTCGATTAATAGTTTAACAGGAGAAATTTGGATGGGAATAGGATTGAGACGTTTTATCGCCGCGGGCGTGGCCGCGGCGCTTGCTTTCGCGCCGCTCGCCGCAGGCAGCGGCTTTGCGCCCGGGCCTTGCGCGGCATGGGCGGCACCCGCGCCCGAGACGGCCTACGCCGCCGAGTTCATGGCGAAATGCGAGGGCCAGCAGTGGTTCGCGGACGAGATTGAGAGGCTTTTGAACTTAGAGCAGAAAACGCTGGCCTCCGTGGCCGGCCCCGAGGGCTTCAAGAACATTAGAATCCTGGGGTTCAAGGATGCGGGGATTTCGGGCAGGGTGCCCGCCGCCGTCGGGGAGCTGAAGGAGCTGAGGTATCTGTTCCTCTCGGGAAACCGCCTGTCAGGGGAACTGCCCGCAGGGCTTTTCGCCCTCCCCAAGCTGCGGGAGATAGACCTGGCGGGCAACGCCTTCGCGGGGGAGATACCCGCCGCATTCGGCCTCATGCCCGCCCTGCTGTCCCTGAACCTGAAAGGCAACGGTTTCACGGGGGCGCCGCCTGCGGAGGTTTTGGGGAACGCCAGGCTCAGGCTGCTGAACCTTTCGGGCAACAGGCTGGGCGGCGGCGCGCCCGACGTGAGCCGCATGGCCTCCCTGGAGTACCTGAATCTGTCGAAGAACGACTGGGGCGGCCCCATGCCCGACGTGTCGCGGCTGACCTCCCTGGCCGCCCTGTCCATGCACGAGTGCGGTTTCACGGGCGAAATCCCGAGCGGCCTGTGGGGGCTTCGCGGGTTGCGAGTCCTGGACCTGGCCTATAACGGGCTGACGGGCGAAATCCCGCAGGAGGTTGGGAACCTGAAATCCCTGGAGTTCCTTTCATTGGCTGGGAACAGGCTGGGCGGGGGGATACCCGACGCCGTCGGGCGCCTCACGAGCCTCAAGGCCCTGAACCTTTCGGGGAACAGGTTGCGCGGCCTCGTGCCCGACATCTTAGGCGCCGAGAGCCTGGAAGAGATACGCCTGGGCGGCAACTGCCTGCGCGGCCACGTGCCGAACACCCTGAAAGCCAGGGCCGACGCGGGGGCCGCAGTCAGCCTGGAGGACAACTACATGACGGGCGCCGTCCTAAAGAACATGACGGGGAACGGGAAAAACTTCGCCGACGGCGCCGTCGGGGAGCAATATCAGTTGAGCGTGAGCCGCGACCCCGTGCGGATAAGCAAGACTGCGGGCATGAACATCCACGCCCTGCTCAGGAACGTTCTGACGCCTGCGGGGAACGGCGCCCAAAAGCCGCCGCTTAACCCCGACGAGTACGACCTGGCCTACGACGCCTCCAGGATAGAGGCCGTCGCCACCGCCTCCGGCATATTCGTCAGGGCGCTGGCGGACGCGCCGCTCAAGGACGGGCTGGCGCTGGAGGTGAGGATAAAGGGCAACGACGGCTCCGACCGCTCCAAGGTCTCCGTAAGGCTCACCACGGACGCGGCGCCGTCGGGCGGCGGGGGCGGGACGACGACCGTCACTGAGCCGGCCATAGCCGAAGCCGCGCCCGAGATGCACGAGGCATACGTGACGGGATACCCCGACGGCACGTTCAAGCCCGAAAGGGAAGTGTCCCGCGAGGAGGCGGCGGCCATGCTGGCCCGCGCCCTGGGGACGGGGCCGAACGCGAGTTCCGCGCCCTCCTTCGCCGACGTGGCGCCCGTCCGCTGGTCTTTCCAGGCCGTGGAGGAAAGCGCGGCCAGGGGGTGGCTCAAGGGCTACGGGGACGGTGCCTTCAGGCCGTCTGAAGGCATGACCAGGGCGGAGTTCGCCGCTATGCTGGCCCGCGTGGCGAAAAAGCGCGGAGTCGGCGCGGAGGCGGAGGTGGCCCCATCCTTCCCCGACGTGAAGGATGGGGCCTGGTATCGCGACGAGGTGGCGGAGGCGGCGTCCCTCGGCCTCATAAAGGGC
Source organism: Eubacteriales Family XIII. Incertae Sedis bacterium (assembly GCA_031257175.1). Taxonomy (GTDB): domain Bacteria; phylum Bacillota; class Clostridia; order Peptostreptococcales; family Anaerovoracaceae; genus JAIRPE01. Next base: position 2,979 of record JAIRPE010000083.1, read on the forward strand.
TACGAGGATGGCACGTTCCGCCCCGAGGGCAAGGTGTCCCGCGCCGAGGCGGTGGCCATGACGAACCGCCTGCTGGGGCGCGAGCCCGCCTGCGAAGCGGCCTTGGGGGCCGACGCGCCCTTCGCGGACGTGGGTGAGGGGCACTGGGCGCACGGCCACGCCTGGGAGGCGGCCACGACGCATTTCAGGACGCGGGAGGCCGACCCCGATGGGCGGCGGCCCCAGGCGCGGGGAACCGAAAACAAAGCGCGAGCGGACTGAAAACAAGACGCGGGAGAAACGCGGACGAAGCGCGAGCGAGGCAAAACACGGCACGGATTGGCGGATACTATCATCCGACGCCCGCCCAATGGTTTTGGGCGGAATCTAAGATTAAGATA
>JAIRPE010000100.1 GCA_031257175.1 Eubacteriales Family XIII. Incertae Sedis bacterium
GAAGGCGGCATCTATTAATGTTTGACGGCCGTGACGCCGAAAAGTTCCGTAAAAGTTTGGATTCGGGACGACGAGGCGCCGTTTCGACGCCCCACACGTGAATCATACCACCTGGGGACGGGCTGTGTCAACGGATTTCAGGAATATTATTCCATTTGATAATAAATTTTACATGAGAAGGCGGTAGGGCAAGGGGCTTTGGAAATTGAAAATTGAAAATGGAAAATTGAAAATGGGGAATTGGTGGCTTGTTGCGCCTTCTCGTGGAGGGGGCGGGGCGCTTCGGGCGGGTTTTCTCTCCTTTTTTTTATGGGCTTTCTCCCGCTTCTCCCAGGTAGGCTTTTCTTATGAGGGGGTCGCCTAGCAGGGCTTTTGCGGCGCCTTCCAGGATTATCTTCCCGTTTTCCATCACGTAGGCTCTGTCCGCCAGGGTCAGGGTTCGTCTGACGTTTTGCTCCACCAGCAGCACGGTCACGCCTTTTTCCCTCACGCCGCCTATTATGCCCATGACTTCGTCCGCGGCCGCGGGGGACAGGCCGAGGGAGGGCTCGTCGAACATGGCGAAGGCCGGGTCCGCCATCAGGCCCCTGCCTATGGCGCACATCTGCGCCTCGCCGCCGCTCAGGGAGCCGGCCAGCTGCCCTTCCCTCTCCTTCAGCTTGGGCAGAATCCCGTAGACCTCCTCCAGCCTGGCCTTCCACCCCGTCCTGCTCCTTTTGGCGTAGGCGCCCAGCATGAGGTTTTCCCTCACGGTCAGCTTGGGGAACAGTAGCCGCCCCTCGGGCACCTGCACCAGGCCCGCCTCCACTATACGCGAGGGGGGCGCCCCGTCCACGCGCCTCCCGTCGAAGGTGATTTCCCCCGCCGTGGTTTTGAGCAGGCCCGAGACGCAGGCCAGCATGGTGGACTTGCCCGCCGCGTTGGCGCCTATCAGCCCCACTATCTCGCCCTTGCCCACGCGCAGGGAAACGCCTTTCAGCGCCTCCATCTCTCCGTAGCTCGCCCTGACTCCCTTTAACTCCAACATGCCGTCAATTCCCCTTGCCGAAATAGGCTTCCGCCACGCTCGGGTCGCGTATGACCTGGCGGGTGGGGCCTTCTTTTATCAATTTGCCGAAATTCAGCGCTATGAGCCTTTCGCACAGGCTCGTGATGGCTTCCATTATATGCTCTATCATGACGACGGTTATCCCGCCTCGGTTCAGACCCCTGACAATTTCCGCCATTTCCGCCACCTCGGAGGGGTTCAGCCCCGCCATCACCTCGTCCAGCAGCAGGAGCCTGGGCTTCGTGGCCAGCGCCTTGCCTATTTCCAGTTTTTTTCTCTCGCCCAGGTTCAGGCTCTTGGCCAATAAGGGCGCTTTTTCGGAAAGGCCCAGCGTCTCCAATATGCCCTCGGCCGCCTTTTGGGCCTCGCTGTAGCGGCTCTCGCGGCAGAACGCGCCCGCCATGACGTTTTCCAGCACGGTCATGTTGGCGAAGGGGCGGACTATCTGGTAGCTTCTGGCTATGCCCCTCCGCGCCGTCTCCCAGGGCTTGCGCCCCGTCACGTCCTCCCCCATGAAGCGTATCCTTCCTTCGGTGGGCGGCAGGACGCCGCTGACGCAGTTGAAAAGGGTGGTCTTGCCCGAGCCGTTGGGCCCTATCAGCCCCAAAAGCTCCCCTTCCTCCACGGTGGCGTTCAGCCCCGAGAGGGCCTCCAGCCCGCCGAAGCGCTTGGTCAGGTTGATTATCTCAAGCATCCCTCTTCCCTCCCCTGCCCAATCTCGCCGCCGCGAAGCCCCTCAACTGGGGCAGTATGCCGTCAGGCTTGAAAATCAGCACGGCCAGCAGCGCCAGCCCCAGCACGAACCCGTGAAGGCCGCTGACCCTGGTGAGGCCGCCTCTCAGGAGGTTGCTCAGGGGCGTGAGCAGCATGGAGCCCAGCACGGGGCCGAAGGCCGTGCCCATGCCGCCCGTTATGGCCAGCAATATGAAGTTCACCGATGAGGAAAGCCCCATCAGGGACGTAGGCTCCATGAACAGGTAGTATTGGGCGTAGATGGAGCCTCCCATGGAGGTGAGGGCGGCGCTCAGGACGAAGGCGGCCAGCATGACGGCTGACGCGTGTATCCCCAGGCTTTCCGCCGCCTCCTGGTTCTCTCCCGAGGCCGTCAGCAAAAGCCCCGTCCTGGAGCGTTCCAGCCACAGGCACAGGAGCAGGCAGAGCATCATGTAGAGCCAGCACAGCGCCGCGTAGGAGCTTTTTGAGGCGAATATCATGTTGGCGAGGCTCGGATCGTAGTGTATGGTGAGGCCCTGGCTGCCGCCTGTCAGCCCTTTGGACGTGACGGCGGCGACTTCCATGATTTTCGCGAAGGCTATGGTGGACAGGACGAAGAAAGCTCCCTTGAGCCTGAGGGTGAGGCCGCCGATGAGCAGCGCCGCCAGCGCCGAGACCGCGCTTCCCGCCAGCATTCCCAGCCAGGGGGAGACTCCCAGCTTCAGGTAGAGCAGGGTCGAGGTGTAGGCGCCTATGCCCAGAAAGGCCGCGTGGCCTATGCTGACCCTGCGGCTGTATCCGCTGTACAGGTTCCAGGCGCAGGAAAGACCCGCCCAAAGCAGGGTCAGCGCCATTATGTCCTGGTAGTACCTGCTGCCCGTTAGGAAGGGCGGCGCCAGGGAGAGCAGGGCCAGCGCCCACATGACGGGCGTTTTTTTTATGGAATCCCGCAACGCCGCGGTGGCGGCGAGGGGCTTGTCGGTAAGCTTCATGGCTTCTCCTGTGTGAATATCTTCGTCGCCGGCCGCGGCGGGACGCGCCCTCCGAGACTCACGCCTCCAACCCCGCCCGCGCGCCCATTATCCCCTCGGGACGGCAGGCCAGCGCCACTATGAACAGGAGGAAGTAGGCGGCCTGCTGATAGGCGGGGCCCGCGAAGTAGCCCGCGAAGCTTTCGACCACGCCTATCACCAGCCCGCCCACGGCCGCCCCCGGCACGCTGGAAAGCCCGCCCAGCACCACCACGATGAAGGCCAGGGTGGAGAACCCCGCGCCCACCAGGGGGTACACGGGGTACACGGGCGACAGCAGGAGCCCCGCCAGGCCCACCAGGGTTATGCCTATGACGAAGGCCTGGCAGTACACCCGTTTCAGGCTTATGCCCATCAGCTCGGCGGCCTTGCCGTTTTGGGCGACGGCGCGCATGGCCGCCCCCGCGTAGGTCTTGCTGAGGAAGAGCCAGAGCGCGGCGGAGGCCAGCGCCGCCACCAGGAAAGCTATGGCCCTGGGGGTGGAGACCACCAGGAACCCCGCGTTTATGACGTGGTTGGTCATCTCCAGCCTGACCGTCCTGTAGTCGGCCTTCGCCACCATCAGCGCCAGGTTCTGTAGGGTCATGGAGAGGGCCAGGGTTATCAGCATCTGTATGGAGTGGTCGGACTCCAGTATCCTCTCCATTATTAGTTTGAAGGTCAGGAACCCCGCCCCCGCCATCAGCAGCAGGTTCAGGGGCATGGACATATAGGGGTTTATGCCCATGAATTCATAAAAGGCCCAGGCGACGTACATGGACAGCATGAGGTATTCGCCATGGGCGAAGTTCACCAGCCCCGCCACGCCGAATATCAGGGCCAGCCCCACGCTGGCCAGGGAGTAGACCCCGCCCGAAAGCAGGCCCGAGACGAAAACCTGGGTCACTGATTCCATGTCGCCACCCTCAGACCCACGGCCTAAATGCCCGCGTAGGGCAAGGGCACGTTGACGGCCTCGCCGTTTTTCATGTTGTCAGGGAACACCGTGACCACCTTGCCGCCCTGCCATTGGTTGATGTTGGCCGCCGCCGCGTAGTTCTGGCCGTCCTCGCCTATGTCCCAGCCGAAGCCCAAGGTGGTGAGGGGCAGCTTGGTGGACAGCGCCGCCTCGCGCATTCCCTCGAAATCCAGGGATTTTGCGTTAGGCAGTATGTTGTTCATGAAGGTGTAGGCGCCTGAGAACGCCGCCTCGGCGGCGATGGAGCCTGTGGTCATGTCGGGGTACGCCTCCAGGAACGCCGCCCTGAAATCCGACACCGTTTTCTGCACCTGGGGGTCGGCGGCGTAGACGTCCAGGGATAGGTTGGTGGGCATGTCCGTGCAGAACACCCCGTCCGAGTCAGGCCCTATGTCCTGGGCGAATTTGGGGGAGGTGGTGCCCGCCCCGCAGCCCATCAGCACCTTGGGCACGGCTTGGTACTGGCGCAGGGTGTCCAGAAGGAGTATGGCGTCGTCCACGTAGTTGACCGTCAGCAGCACGTCCGGCTTGGCGTCTTTCACGTTGAGCGCCAGCGCGGACATGTCGCGCAGGGACACGTTGTAGGATTGGTCGGAGACCAGCTGTATCCCCAGCTCGGCCGCCTTGTTCCTGGCGCCCGCCGCCACGGACTCGCCGTAGCTGGAGTCCTCGTGTATGATGGCCAGCTTCAGTTCCTCGACGGGGACGCCCAGGCGCTCCGCCACGCTGCCCGCGATATAATTGACTCCCGCCGCGCCGCGCAGGCCGCCCTTGTCCAAAATCCGAAACACGCATTTGAAGCCCTGGTCCGTGAGCGCGTCGGCGATGCCGCCCGACTCCACCAGAACCACGCCGCTCTTGTCGCAGACCCCGGCTATGGCGACGGCGTTGCCGCTGGCCAGGGAGCCGAATATGACCTGGACGCCTTTTTGGTCTATGAGCCGCCCGGCCTCCGTGGCCGCCGCGTTGGGGTCGGGCGCGTCCGCCTCGAACAGCTCGACCTGACGCCCGCCCACGCCGCCGTTGGCGTTGACGAACTCGACGGCCGTCCTGACGGCTGTCATGCATTGTTGTCCTTGGAAAGCGTTAGTCCCGCTCATGGGGTAGATGGCCCCGACCTTGAAGGTCTCGGTTGGGGTCCCTGTTTTGGCCCCGGCCGCGCCGCAGCCGCTCAGGGAAGGTATCAGCAGTGCAATAGATAACAGAACGTAAAGAAACTTTCGCATTTTAGGTCGCCTCCTCTCAAAAAACGGGGTAGAACTCCTTTGCGCTTCGTCTTTTTGACAAAACCCTATGAAGTTGTCCGATTGCCTGCCCCGCTTTCCGCCCGTCCTCGGGTCGGGACGCGGGGGCATATAAGCATTGTAAACGATATTTCGGGATATGGCAAGGGTTTTTTTTGCGGGCGGGTAAGGACGGGCGGGGGCGCGGCGGCTCGGGATGGCTGTGGGAGGCGCGGGGCGAGGTGGAATTCGCCGCGCCGTTATGGTACAATTAAGTTTAGAATGTCGCCCTGAAGCGAATTATCGGATACTGTCTTCCGACATCCGCCTGATAATTTGGGGCGGGATTTAAAAAAGGACGAGCGTGGCGTTTGAAGCGGCGCGGCTCTGTTTTTCGCCGCGATTTCGATTTTAACGCCAATCCTCGACCGCCGCGCCTCTAAAGGGGGCGGGACGGGGCGGCTCGGGGGGTTGGACGGGGATTTGGGCCGCAGGGAGGCGGCGAAGCATGACTTGGATGCCGTTCGCGTGTCTGGGGGTCGGCGCGGCAATAGGCTGGCGCGGCCTTTCATCCAGGGTTTTGGCGAAAATAGATATGGCCACCACCGTCGCGCTGGTGGCGCTGATGCTCACCGTCGGTACTAATATAGGCGCCAGCGACGCCATCATGGGGAATCTGCCGTTCATCGGCCTGCGCTGCGCGGCCATATCGCTTTTGGCCATAGGCTTCAGCGTGGCGTTCACGGTTCTGGCGGAAAAGACCGTGCTGCCCCTCGACAAGGCGGCCTTTGAAATCCCCCGCGAGGGGGGCGGTTCGGAGGACGCGGCCTCGGACGCAGGCGGCGTGGGCGGCGCGGGCGACGGGGGCGGCAGCCCGCTCGTGTGGCTCATGCCCGCCAGCATCGTGACGGGCGTGGCTTTCGGTTTTTTCCTCATGCCGAAGCCCTACGCGTATTTCCTTGACTACAGCCTGACCGTAGCCCTGGTGGCCCTGTACGTGAGCGTGGGGATAAGCCTGGGCGCGAGCAGGGAGGTGCTGAAGTACGTGAGGCGGCTGGGGGCGCGGGTTCTTTTTCTGCCTGCGGCCATACTGGCGGGCAGCCTGTCGGGGGGTTTTTTGGCGGGCCTGGCGCTGAACCTGCCCATGCACGTGCCCGTAATGTCCGCCGCGGGGATGAGCTACTACAGCATAACAGGGGCGTACATGAGCCAAGCCTACGGGGTGGAGACGGGGACTTACGGGTTCATCGTGAACGTTATGCGGGAGTTTTTCACCGTCTCTTCCCTGCCTCTGCTCATCAGGATAAGCAGGGGCAGCCCGATAGCCGCAGGGGCCGCAGGGGACATGGACGCCATGCTGGCGCCCGTCACGAAGTTCGTGGGCGCGGAGCTGGGGCTGGTGACGCTGTTCACGGGAACCGTGCTGACGTTCCTGGCGCCTTTCCTTCTGCCGCTGCTGAACGTCCTGCTCTCGCCGTGAGGGGCGCGGGGCTAGAGGGGGCCTGTGCCGAAGGCGGCCACGAGCGCACGTCGCCGTTCGGGCTAGAAAAAGGCGTCGCCGCTTTTGAAGCCTATGGAGGGATGGTGGTCGAAGCGGACGACGCCGACGGACGCTTTCCCTCCCACGGCCTCGCTCACCATGGCCACGCCTCTGTGCCCAAAGCCCGCGCAAAGCTCTATGGCGGTCACGCCCCGCCCGTCCGCAAGCTCAAGGGCGGCCTTTGCCGCTTCCTCGTAGCTTTTGACGCCCATGAAAATCATGTTGATGGCGGGGGTGTCTATAGCCGTCTCGTAACGGTCTTGCTCCGCCTCGGGAACCACGAACAAAAAAGCCGCGTTTATTTTCATTTTGCCACCTTCGTCTTTCGCGGGAGCAAAGGCCCGCAAGCGAGCCCCTCTCAAATCCGCCTGTCCCGGGACGCGCCAATTCGCCGCCTTGGGACGCTCCAATTCGTTCCAAATATATCCATATTTTAACACAGGCCGCCCGCCCGTTCAATGTTTTTGTTTTGCCGCGCCCCATATCCGCTCTTGAAGGGCTTCCTTATTCGGAGTATACTAATATCTGGATGTCATACTTATTCTTTTTTAAATTCCGCCTATAATTATTGGGCGAATGTCGGAGGATGGCGTCTATCAATCCGCTTCAATGCGGCATTTTAAGGATAGGGCCTCGCGCGGGGCGTGGGGCGTTAAAGGAGGGTCTGGGATGAGTTTTGACGTTTTCCTGAATTTCGACGGCGACTGTCGGGAGGCGCTCGGTTTTTACGCGGGGGTCTTTGGGGCTGAACCAAGCCACGTGACGCCCTACGACAGCGCGCCCGGGACGTCCGTCCCCCAGGCGGACGCGGGGCGCGTCATGTACGCCAGCCTGCCTGTGTTCGGGCATAACGTGATGTTCTCCGACTGCCCGAGCGGCAGCGTCCACGTCAAGGGCACGAACATCTGCCTGACCCTGGGCTGCGCGGACAAAGAGGAGATAGACCGCCTTTTCGCCGCGCTCTCTGAAGGCGGCCAGGTCGTGACGCCCCTCGGCAGGACGTTTTTCAGCGAGCGCTACGGCATGGTGACGGACAGATTCTCCGTGACCTGGCAACTGAGCCTCACCGAGTTTTAGTCCAATCCGCATTTAAAGTGTCCCTTTGAGGCGGATTGGACTATACTATCTTCCGATGCCCGCCCGATGGTTTCGGGCGGAATCTAAAAGAGGATATGTATTTGGCGCGTCGGGGACGGTCGGCGTTGGAGGCTTGGCGCATGGGGCGCCGGCGGTCGGGCGGGGGCCGCCAAGGGCGCCGTCCTGCCACGGGAAGGCTCGCGCGGGGAGGGTTTCGGATGTTGTATTATTTGCCGTTGGTTTTGACCGTCGTCGCCAACGTGTTCTACCATATTTCCCAAAAATACACGTCAAACAGCATAAACCCGATATTTTCGCTGTTTGTGACTTATCTCGTGGCCACGGCGCTTTCCGCGGTCATATTAGTGTTCTACAAGCATGAGAACACGACGGCGGACAACATGCGGGAGCTTAACTGGTCCGCTTTCACCCTGGGCCTGGCCATCGTCTTGCTGGAGCTGGGGTTCCTTCTGGTCTACAGGGTCGGCTGGGATATCCGCGTCGCCTCGATAACGTCAACTATCACTCTGGCGATAATCCTGCTGCCCATAGGGAGGTTCATGTTCGGCGAGACTGTCAGCCTGGTGAACGTCATCGGCGTCGGCGTGAGCGTCGTCGGGATTGTTTTGATGAATTATTCGAGGGGTTGAGGGGGGCTGGGCTAGCAGGGAACCGGAACCTTGTCCTACCCTTTTGAACACAGACGAAGGATTGGTTAGGCGCGGGGCGTTCTGTCATGGATAATATGGAAAACCCAAGAACAACTTGACACCGTCATCCCCCCATCCCCGTTTGACATCCCCCAAGGCAATACTTATACTTATAATATGGAACAAAACAACATTCACAGACGCGCTCACGGAACGGGAGGAGGCCGCATGGATAACGAGTTGACGCTTATCAGGGAATTTTTCAAGGGCGACAGGTTCGCCATGGCCGCAGGGGCGGAGATAATCAGCGCCTCACGCCGCATGGCCGAGTGCCATATGACGCTGGGGGACATACACTTGAACGCCGCCAATTCCGTCCAGGGCGGCGCCATTTTCACCTTGGCGGACTTCACCTTCGCCGTCCACAGCAATTACCGCAAGGCTTTAGGCGAAGACGTGGGCGTCACCGTCGCTCAGTCCTGCTCCATATCGTTTCTCAAAAGCCCCAAAGGCGAGAAGCTCATCGCCAAGTCCGCGCTCCTTTCGGAAGGCAGGCGCGTCTCGGTTTATCGGATAACAGTTGAGGACGAGCTGGGCAACCCTATCGCCGAGATGCATGGCAACGGTTTCAGAAAGGGCTGACAGGCGCCGCGGGCCCGCGCGGGGGGGAGTCCATCCCCCCTTTCTTGCTTTTTAACATTGGTAAAAATACTGCAAAATTCAAAACTCATCTTTTCCGCGAAGTTTTACTCTTCGATTGAGATTCCTAGGGGTACCGCTCCCAAATTTACAGAAAATTCGATAATTTGCGTATTGCACACTTGCGCTAGAAAATAGTTTACACATGCTATTTTTTGTGTTATTCTCATTTTAGAAGAGTTATTAGCGTTGCGGCTATAAATGAAAGCGCGCAGTCGATTCGACGGACGCTGATCGGGCGGGGTCGGTCGCGTGGTCGGGGTTGGATTTACGTTTTGTTATTTTAAATCCAAATCCTGCTGGAATTATTTCAAGAAGTTTTTAGGTTCGCAACCTTTTTACTCTTTTGTTGTTTGTTGGGAATTTTTAAAAACCCCGGACATGCCCGCAGACGGTCTTTTTTTCGCCGCGCGTCGCCGCTTTTTGCCCCGCGCCCCAACGAGGAGGGCAATGGCGACGGGCGCATGGGCGGGACGTGGCCGCGCGTAGGCGGAACCCGCGCGACGCCGACGGCGCCGACGGAGCCTGCCGCCCGGCCCGGCGAAAAAAGTTCTCGTCCGCAACCATGCGGCGAGTTTTTGAAAGTCCCCTATTGTGAAAGTTCAAAATGAAAGCGAGGATGCACTTATGATGGATTTTGACCACAACATGTACCATTTCGGTTCTCGGCGCAGGACTGTCTACTCCAAGAACGGCATGGTCGCCTGCACCCACCCGCTGGCCGCTGAGGCCGGCCTCAGAATGCTGGGCAAGGGCGGCAACGCCATCGACGCCTGCGTGGCCATGGCCATCGCCCTGCCCCTTTTGGAGCCAGGCGCCACATCCTACGGCAGCGACAACTTCGCGATTTTCTGGAGCAAGGGAAAGCTGCACGGCATGAGCTCGTCAGGCTGGAGCCCCCGCAAGATGACTTATGACTACATCAAGAGCAAGGGCTACGCCGCCATGCCCCGCGCGGGCTGGGACAGCACCACCGTCCCCGGCTGCGTGCGCGGCTGGGTCAACCTGGTGGAGAAATTCGGCAACCTGACCCTTGCCGACGTGGCCCAGCCGGCCATCGAGTACGCGGAGGAAGGCCACCCCATGACCCCTTACGTGGTTGGCTCCTTCGACAAATGGCTGAAGCAGATCATCCCCCTCGTCACCCCGGAGCTGGTGGAGAATTTCAAGGCTGTGTGGTACAAGGACGGAAAGGCTCCCGCGCCGGGCCAACTGTGCAAGTTCCCGGAGATAGGCCGCTTCCTGCGCGAAGTGGTGGAGACCAACGGCGAGTCCGTCTACAGCGGCAAGATAGCCCAGGCCATCGTGGATCTCTCCAAGCGCACCGGCGGCCTGTGGGAGATGGAGGACTTCGCGGGCTTCGACTCGATATTCCATGACCCGTTGCGAGTGAATTACAGGGGCTACGAGATATGCGAGCTTCCTCCCAACGGCCAGGGCATCGTGGCTCTGATGGCCCTGAACATCATCAAGGGCTTCGACTTCGGCCCGAACGACTTCGGCGCCCCGCGCACGGCGCACTTGCAGATGGAAGCCGTGAAGCTGGCCTTCGCCGACGCGAAGCGTTACATCGCGGACACGGACTACATGTCCAAGGTGAGCTGCGAGAGCCTGCTGGACGAGGGCTACGCCATCGAGCGGCGCAAGCTCATCGACATGGATCGCGCGCAGGATTTCAAGGCCGGCGACCCTCCCGGCTCCGACACGGTGTATTTCGCCGCCGCGGACACGAACGGCAACATGATCTCCATGATCCAAAGCTGCTACACGCCCTTCGGCGCGGGAGTCGTGGTGCCTGAGTACGGCCTGTCCCTCCAGTCGCGCAGCGCCTGCTTCGCCATCGAGGAAGGCCACCCCAACAACGTGGGCCCGCACAAGCGTCCTTACCAGACCATCATCCCCGCTTTTATCATGAAGGACGGAAAGCCCTTGGGGCCCTTCGGCATCATGGGCGGCTACATGCAGCCCCAGGCGCACATGCAGGTGGCCATGAACATGATAGACTTCAAGATGAATCCCCAGGACGCCTTGGACGCGCCGCGCTTCTGCTGGAGCGCCGGCCTGAATTTCTCCCTGGAAGACCACTTCAGCCCGGGGCTGGTGGACGCCCTCGTCCGCAAGGGGCATCTCATCACCACGCAGAACGCTTACACCGGCGATTATTGCGACCGTCCCTTCGGACGCGGCCAAATCATCCTCCTCAGCGACGAGAACACTCTCATCGGCGGGACGGAAGGCCGCGGCGACGGCGCCATATATTGCAGATAACGCAAAGGAGGATGGATTATGGCAGATTCTGCTAAGAAAAACTCAATGACCATAAAATGGATCTTTGAGGCCATCGCCGTCGTTGCGGGCGTGGCTATCGCTTTCGCGCCCGTGCCCGACTTCGAGGGGCTCACCCAAGCGTCGATGATCGTGCTGGGCGTGGCGGTCTGGGGCATCATCAACTGGATCGTGCGTCCCTTCGACGAGTACATCACCTGCCTGATCATGGCGCTGGGCTGGTTCGTGTTCGGCAAGGTCAAAGCGGGCGCGATTTTCAGCGGCTTCGCGGGAACCACTTTCTGGCTCCTGCTCTCAGTCATCGGCATAGGGGCCGCCATAAGCACCAGCGGCCTGTTGAAGCGTATTTCCGTGCTGCTTCTGAAGTTCTTCAAGCCCACTTACAAGGGGCAAGCTACCGCCTTCGCGCTGGCGGGCACCTGCATTTCGCCCTTCATCCCCAGCACCACGGCCAAAATGGCCATCATGAGCCCGCTGGCTCTGGGCATTGCCGACGAGCTGAAGCTGGAAAAGCGCGGCGCGGGCCGCGTGGGCCTGTTGATGGCCCTCTGGCTGGGCGTGAACATCAGCGGCAACTTCTTCATCAACGCGTCATTCCAGGGTTACATGGTTCTGGGATTGCTGCCTGAGGAGACTCAAGGCGTCTACACCTGGATGACCTGGTTCCTCAGGTCCCTGCCTTGGACTATCGTGATGCTGGTCCTGTTCCTCCTCTTCATCCTTTTCGCCTACAGGGAGAAGGAGACCACCACCATCAGCAAGGACTATATCACGAGCCGCCTGGCGGAACTGGGCCCGATGAACCGCAACGAGAAAATCTCCGCGGTGGTCATGGCGGTCTGCCTGGTGCTTTTCATCCTGGAGAGCAGGATCGGCTTCACTTCCATGAGCACTGCCATACTGGGCTTCGCCGCCGTCCTCGTCCTGAGGGTCATAGGCAAAGACGAGTTCCAGAAGAACATGATGTGGCCGATACTGTACTACATCGGCTTCATCCTGGGAATGGGCGAGGTGTTCGGCTCGGTTAACCTGACGGCTTGGTTCGGCAACATGATGGAGCCCATCGCCAGCCGCCTGACCAACCCCTACCTGTTCGTGGCGGTGCTGTGCCTTTTGACCTACGTGATCCGCATCATGATACACCAGGTCCCCACGAACGTCCTCATGATAACGCTGACCTACCCGTTGGCGCAGAATCTGGGCATGGATCCGTGGATCGCCTGCGTGGTGGTCTACGGCTGCAGCGTGGTGTTCTACCCCATGTACCTGCACCCGAACCTCATGATCGGCTACGCCCAGGCCGGCGGCGAGGAGAACATCGACACCACCAAGATAATGAAAGCCGACGTGGCTTACATGATCATCAATATTTTAGGTTTCTGGGCCTGCATACCTTTCTGGAAGATGTGGGGTATGTTATAATAGTTATATTGGAAGGGGCCGCGCGGGCCATGACGCCTCGAGCGCGGGACGCGTGGGCCGTATGACGTGAAACGGCCTCAAATAGAAAAGCACGGCCTCATTTGAGCGGCGGGGAGGCAACGGAAGCGTTGCCTCCTCGTTTGCGCGTGGAAGGGCGCGAAAAGCGCCAAAAGCAATACTAATTCAAAAGGGGGAACCTAATGGGAATACCACTTACCGTAACAAACTGGATACTGGCCCTCCTGCCGATATTGCTGCTGTTTTTCGGCATATTGGCGTTGAAGTGGAGCACTTTTAAGACGGGGGGCGTCGGCTGGGTTTTTACCGCCGTGCTAGCGGCGGCGGCGTTCAAGGTCACTTTGCCCGGCCTGCTTTACGCGTGCAGCAAGGGCTTGAGCCTTTCCTTGTACGTGCTGCTGATCATATGGGCGGCCGTGTTCTTGTACAACATCGCCGACAGGGCGGGCGCCATCAAGGTGATAGGCAACACCGTCATGCTCCTGATCCGCGACAGGCTCCTGCAATGCCTTCTGCTGGCGTGGTGCTTCACCTCGCTGTTGCAGGGGCTTGCGGGCTTCGGCGTGCCCATCGCCGTGGTGGCGCCTATCATGGTGACTATGGGCTTTGAGCCTTTGGTGGCCGTGTCCGCCTGCCTGGTGGGCCATTCTTGGGCGATTTCCTTCGGCTCCATGGGGTCGTCCTACAACACCATACAGCTGGTGACGGGCATACCCGGCGAGCAGATCGGCCCCGCCATGGCCGTGCTGTTCATCGTGCCCATCTTCGTGACAGGCTTGTCGGTGCTGCACATGCAGGGGGGATTCAAGGGCATGGCGCGGGGCCTCGTGCCGCTTTTGCCTGCCGCCTGCGCGATTTCCGCCGCGCTGTGGGGGATGAACAAGCTGGGCATGGCCCAGCTCGCTTCCCTTGTGGCCGCCGCTACGGGGGTGGTGGCTTTGCTGATCTACTCCAGGTTTAAGGAGGGCAGACGGGCTGACGCGGCCGTGGCCGTCGTGGGCGGCCTTCCTGACGGCGCGGGCGGGGACGGTCGTCCCCCTATGGGCTTTCTGACCGCGGCCATGCCTTACATAATACTGATAGCTATTTCCGTCATAACCCAAATGCCTTTCGTGAGCGCGGCGTTCTCGGGGCTGGCCTCGGGGCTGGATTACCCCGAAATCACCACCGGCCTTGGGTACACCGTCGAGGCCGCGAAGCTTTACTCGAAGATAAAGTGGGTCTCCCACCCGGCGCCCGCGCTGTTTCTCTCGGCCCTCATAGGCTATTTGATTTACGTGAGGAAAACAGGGGCGAACCCCGATATTCTGAAGAAGGCCGCCATGGACACGGTGAAGAAGATCGTCCCGACCAGCGTGGGCATAACCACCATGGTCATGATGGCCCTGATAATGAGCGACTCGGGGATGACCAACCTCCTGGCCAGGGGCATCGCCATGGGCCTGGGCAACTTTTTCCCGCTGGCGTCCCCCTTCATAGGCATCATAGGCTCCTTCCTGACGGGGAGCAACACGAACTCCAACGTGATGTTCGGCCTGCTTCAGGTGGAAACCGCGCAGGTTCTCGGCAGAAGCGCGGTCTGGCTGGCGGCGGCCCAAAGCGTGGGCGGCTCCATCGGGGTGTCCATAGCCCCTTCCACCATAATGATGGGTTCCGCCAACGTTGGTCTTGGCGGGAGCGAGAATCTGGTGATGGCCAGGACTCTGAGGTACTGCCTCATAGGAGCCGCGGCGCTGGCGGCGGCGGTTTTCATGTTAAGCTGAACGCGGGGAGCGGCCTAAGGCCGCCCGTGACTGGCGGCCGCGGCCGCTGAGGAGGAAGAAATGGCGGATGAGAAAAAAACGCTTATGAAAAAGATGAAAGCTAAAAAAGACGTGCTGCTGAGGGCGGCGATGTTGCTGTTCGTGTTGGCCTACCCTCTCACGTATTTTGGCGCCGGCAGCGGGCAGACGCCCGTAATGGCCGCCGCGCTGGCCGTCACCGGCCTGGGGAGCCTCGTGGCCGCCCTGCTTTAGGGGGCTTACGCAAACCCTGGGGAGGCATGGTTCGCGGAGGCGCGCCATGCCTCCCGGCCCCTCAAATCTCCGCGAACCATACGCCCTCAGGGGCGGGGCTGCCCTCACGGCGCGGCTCCTCCAGACACTCCCTCATGGCCCGCACGGCGGCGTCGCTTATCACGTGTTCTATG
>JAIRPE010000117.1 GCA_031257175.1 Eubacteriales Family XIII. Incertae Sedis bacterium
GCCCCCATGTCGGTCGCGCCGTCCGGAACCAAGGTCGCATTGGATGCGCTCGGCAGGATGCGCAAAATCGGCTGATACATTTTTTCACGGAAAACCCCGAACAACTTGACACCGTCGCCCTCCCCGCCCCCATTGCGCCCAACCGCCCCGTGTAGTATAATTTTATACACAAGGCCGAAAAGCGCCCTTGGCGAGGTTCCGCCCTCGGGGTTTTCGGGGAAGCTAGTTCGCTGTTGGACGGGGAAACGCATGAAACAGCTGGTCACGGGGGGCGCGGGTTTTATCGGCGCCAACTATATACACTACATCCTTGAAGCCCGCGCCGACGCGCGCGTGGTCTGTCTGGACGCGCTGACCTACGCGGGGAATTACAAGACCCTGGCTTCGGCGCTGGGGAGCGGCAGGCTTTCCTTCGTGAAGGGGGACATACGGGACGCCGCGCTGGTCGATGAGCTTTTTCGCGGGGACAGCTTCGACGCGGTGCTGAATTTCGCCGCCGAGAGCCATGTTGACAGGTCTATCGACGACCCGGGGTTATTTTTGGACACTAACATCCTCGGCGTTCGGACGCTGATGGACGCCTGCCGCAAGTACGGGACGGGGCGCTTCCACCAGGTGTCCACGGACGAGGTTTACGGGGACCTGCCGCTGGACAGGCCGGATATGCGGTTCACCGAGGCCACCCCGCTGCGGGCGTCCTCGCCCTATTCCGCCTCAAAGGCTTCGGCGGACTTGCTGGCGCTGGCTTACCACAGAACCTACGGCCTGCCTGTGACCATAAGCAGATGCTCCAACAATTACGGCCCTTACCAATTCCCCGAGAAGCTGATCCCGCTGATGATTATCAACGCCGTCGGCGGAAAGAGCCTGCCCGTTTACGGGAAAGGGGAAAACGTCAGGGACTGGGTGCATGTCAACGACCACAGCAGGGCCATAGACGCCATCGTCACGCGGGGAAGGCCGGGAGAGGTCTACAACATAGGCGGCGGTAGCGAAATGGCCAATATAGACGTGGTGCGGATGATAATAGAAAAGCTGGGCAAGGACAGCGGCTTGATACGGCACATAGCCGACAGGCCCGGCCACGACAAGCGGTATGCCGTGGATTTCGGCAAAATCAAGGCGGAGCTGGGATGGGAGCCGCAGGTGGGTTTCGAGGACGGGCTTTCGGGCGTGATAGACTGGTATCTGGCCAATGAGCCTTGGTGGTCGGAAATCATCAGCGGCGCGTACAAGGATTATTACGACGGCATGTACGGCGCCAGGCTGGCCGCGGGGACAGGGGAGGCGGCCGGCCGCGCGGGCTTGCGTTAAACTTAGGGGAAGGCGCATGAATCAATTGACAGCGGCTCCGTTGGTCAGCGTGTGCGTGATAACGTACTGCCACGAGGCGTACATCCGCCAGGCGCTGGACAGCATCTTCATGCAGGAGACGGACTTCGACTACGAGGTCATCGTGGGGGAGGACGCCTCCCCCGACGGGACGAGGGCCATACTCCTGGAATACAAGGAAAAATATCCCGAAAAGCTCAGGCTGATACTCCACGACCGAAACCTGGGAATGAACGGGAACGCGGAGTCTGTCCTGAGGGCTTGCAGAGGCAAATACATCGCCAATTGCGAGGGGGACGACTATTGGACGAGCAAGGGGAAATTGCAAATCCAAGTGGATTTTCTGGAGGCCCACCCCGAATACACGGGGGCGTGCCACGACATCGCCGCAGTGGACAGGGACGGGAAGCTGTTGGGCGAATGGGCGAATTGGGGGACGCGGCGCTCGGGCATATACACGTTGGAGGATTTTTTGCGCGACAGCCTGCCCAGTCAGACGGCCTCGTTGGTTCACAGGAATTTTTTCGCCCTGTATCCCGAGGAAGCGGAGGCTTACTTCCGATGCGGCGCCAACGGGGACGTCAAAACCGCCCTGTGGCTCACGCTGAAGGGGGACATACGCTGGCTGGAGGGGAGGATGAGCGCCTACAGGCGAGTGACCGACTCGGGCGCCAGTTGGAGCGCGGCCATGGAGGGCAAGAACATGGCTCCCCACTACATGTCGATGGTGACGGCGCTGGACGATTTCGCGTATCAGGTCTTGGGCAGACGGGCGGATTTCTCGGCGGGCTACGTCAAGATGTGGACGCTGGCCGTGTCGCGGCTGATAAGGCGGCCGGGCAGGGAAAGCCTGGAGGTGCTGAAAAGCCTGAAAGACCCCCGTTGCTTCAAGGCGGCGTACTTGGCGCGGGTGCCGTGGGAGGTTTTGAAAAGAGGCGTGAGGAAGCTGTGGATAGAGGCCAGGAAACTCGCCAAGAGGCCAGGACTACGAAATTGACGGGCGAAGACGCCGTCACGAGGGAGGACGCCTCGCCCAACGGGGGCGCGGGGATATGTTATGAATAAGACGAAAGAGAAGGGCCTGTTCACGAAAATACGGTTCATTTTCAACCGCAAGGTGAAAATCCGCCTGGTCGTTCTGCTGGCCGCCATTATAGTGGGCGCCGCGCTGGAGACGGCGGCTCTGTCTTTGATATCGCCGTTTATCGCCATATTGATGGACGGCTCCGCCATCAACAGCAACCAGGCAGTGGCTTTCGCGTACAACCTTCTGGGGTTTAAGAGCGCCTCAGGGTTTTTGGCGTTCCTTTCTTTCTCTTTGGCCGCGCTCTACCTGGGCAAAGCCGTGTACATGTTCGTCCTGAACCGGGTGCAGGCGCTGTTCGCGGGCAAGCGGAGGACTGAACTGGTCAGCAGGCTCATGAACAAGACCATGGGCAGGCCCTACCTCTACCACACCGGGGTGAACATTGCCCAGCAACAAAAGCTGGTCATGGGCGACGCGGAGGCGTTTCTCGCGCTCATAAGCTCCACGCTGGCTTTTCTCACGGACGCCTTTATGGTGGCCTTCATCGTGGGCTTCCTGTTCGTCGTCTCTCTTTACATGACCAGCGCCGTCATATTGCTTTCTTCGGCCTGCGTGCTGCTGTATTTCCGCGTTTTCCGCAAGAGGATCGAATCTTTAGGCGAATTGTTCCGCGAAAAATACATTTTGATGACCAAGGCCATAAACCAGGCCATTGGCGGTATTAAGGAAATAAAGGTGCATAAGCGGGAGCGATATTTCACGGAGATATTTGAAAAAAACAACAGGGATTACATTTTTTCCTCTTGCCGTTATCTGGTCATCAGCTCCGTGCTGAGGCTGGCCATGGAGGCGATCTGCTTCAGCGGCGCTTTCGTGATGGTGGGGCTTTACATACTCAGCGGCGCCGACGTGGGCGCGGTGGTGCCCCAGTTGAGCCTCTTCGTGCTGGCCGCCTTCCGCATGTTGCCGGCCGTGACCAGGATGGCGGGGCAGGCTAACCAGATAATATCCCAAAAACCCAGCGTGAACGCCATATACGCCAGCCTGTTCGAGGAAGAGCCCGACGACGCCGCGGAGGGGGGGCGCGGGCAAGCCCGCCCGCCCGTCGTGGATTTTCCGAAAAGCAGGGATATAGTCATCAGCGGCGTGACTTTCGCCTACCCCGGCATGAAAACGCCCGTGCTGAAGGATGTGTCCCTGACCATCCCCCACAATAAATCTGTCGCCTTCGTCGGCGCCTCGGGGGCGGGGAAAACCACATTGGCGGACATTATTCTGGGCCTTATCAAGCCTTCCGAGGGAGCGATAATATACGACGGCAGGTCTATTTTGGACGACGCGGAGGGCTGGGCGCGGGAGATAGGGTATATCCCCCAGCAGATTTACCTGCTGGACGAGACCATACGGGAAAACGTGGCCTTCGGCCTCCGCGAGGAGGAAATCGACGAGGGGCGGGTTTGGGACGCGCTGCGGAAGGCGCAGATGGAGGATTTCGTCAGGTCTCTGCCCGACGGGCTTCTCGCCACAGTGGGCGACAGGGGGGCGCGCCTGTCGGGAGGCCAACGCCAGCGGGTGGGCATAGCCAGGGCGCTGTACGGCGACCCGTCCATACTGATACTGGACGAGGCCACGTCCGCCCTGGACGCGGACACGGAGAGCGCCGTCATGGAGGCGGTGACGGGCTTCCGCGGCAAAAAGACTTTGATTATCATAGCCCACAGGCTCAGCACCATAGAGAGCTGCGACATAGTGTACAGGGTGTCGCCCGAGGGAGTGGCGCGGGAGCGGTGAGGGGGCCTGGGATTCCGTCGGAGGGATTTGGATGACGGCGGGTCTCATAGAAATATACGACGCTTTTTTTAATTCCGCCCAAAATTATCGGGCGGACATCGGAAGATCATGGCTACCAATCCAATTCAAAGTAATGTTTTAAAGGCGGATCAGCGGCGATTATCTCTTGGTTTCTTGAAAAATTATTTTTTGAAAATAGTGTATCCGACTGGACATGCCAGAGTTATAGTGTTATACTTTAGTATAACACTATAACTCCATGCCGCGAAAGGAGGGATGCCGCATGAGAGCGCGATTGGATTCAAACGGCCCCATCTTCTTGCAGCTTAAAGAAAGCATAGAAGACGACATACTGCGCGGCTTGATGCCTCCTGAGTCGCAAATCCCGTCCAATAGCCAGTTGGTCAAATATTACGGTTTGAATCCCGTGACGGTTCTGAAGGCGGTCAACCTTCTCGTTTCCGACGGCCTCGTGTACAAAAAGCGCGGGCTGGGCATGTTCGTGACGCTGGGAGCGCCGGGCATTTTGCGGGAGCGGTTCATGAAACGTCTGGAGGAAGACGAGCTGTCGAAAATCGTGCTGAGCGCCAAGGCCTGCGGCCTGAGCCCCGGCGCCGTCCACGAAATGATAGACAGGCTCTGGAAGGAGGAGTGATATGATTAGTCTCGAAAACGTCAGCCTGCGCTATCGGCGGACTGTCGCGCTGGACGACGTGAGCCTCACCATAGGCGACGGCGTGATTTGCGGGGTTCTGGGGCGCAACGGCTCGGGCAAGACTTCCTTGTTGTCGCTTATCGCGGCGTGGCGGCGGCCAAGCGGCGGGTCTGTGCGGGTCCTCGGGGAAAATCCTTATGAAAACCCGCGCGTGATGTCCCAAGTCGCCATGGTTCTAGACCGCAGCGAGGCGGAGAATCCCTTGTCGGTCAAGGAAACCCTTAAGATGGCGGCGCTTTTCCGTCCTAACTGGGACGCGGCTTACGCCGACAGGCTGCTGAGGCTGTTCGAGCTGCCCGCGAAGAAATCCGTGGCGTCCCTGAGCAAGGGCAAGGCGGCGGCCTTGCGTTGCGTGGTGGGGCTGGCCGCGCGGACGCCCGTGACGATTTACGACGAGGCGTATCTCGGCCTCGACGCCGCGTACCGCAAACTGTTCATAACCGAATTGCTGGAGGACTTCACGAACAACCCGCGCACCGTGCTGCTGTCCACCCATTTTATCGGGGAAATGGAGAACATATTCAGCGAGGCTCTCATATTGGACGGCGGGCGCCTGATGGCCCACGAGGATTGTGACGCCCTGAGGGCCAGGGGCACGACGGTGGCGGGCATGTCCGACGCGGTGCAAGCTTTCGTGGATGGAAAGAACGTCCTGTCACGGCGCGCCATCGGGAACCAGAGCGAGGCCATATTGTTCGGCGCCCTCGACCCGAAGGATCGCGCCGAAGCCGCGCGGTTGGGTCTCAGCCTGGGCGGGGCGCCGTTGCAGGAATTGGTCATCGCCATGACAGGAAAGGAGGAATAGCGCGTGAACATCAAGCTTGTGAAATACGTGTTCGTGAAGATGGGCTTCATCGCCGTCGTTTATTTGGGCGGGTTCGTCATCGTCATGGCGGCGCTGTCGGCTCTTTTCAGCATATTCGACGCGTTGCCGGAGGGCAGGTCCATCCCCATGGCGCAGGTCTCTTTGGGCTCGGTGTGGCTTTTCATGTTTATCATGGGGCTGGTCATGCCGTTGACCCTGTTGCGCCGCTTCGTGGAATTCGGAGTCACCCGCGGGCAGTACGCCATGGCCCTCGGCGTCGCGGCGGTCGGAATCGCGCTCTGCCTCACGCTGGCAATTGCCGTCGCGGAGTTTGTGTCGGGAAGTTTTGAGGCTTTCGGGACGGCGGTCGCGTTCGCCCGAAACATGGCGGCATTTTCCGTGGGCGGGCTGGTAGCCTCGGGCTATCTGCTAAGGAGGGCGGTCACGGCGGTGGCCTCGACCGCCTTCGGCGTGGCCGTGTTCCATTTCGCGAACAACGCCCTGATGGACGACACGGCCTGGCTCCTGCTGTATCTGGCGCTTTTCGCCCTCTGCTCCGTCGTTGCGGTGAAAGCCGCGCGGGACGCCCCGATAAAGGCTTCGTGAAGGGGTGAAGAGGACGGCCCCGGGCCGCCCTCTTCTTCGCAGGAAAGCTTGCCTTCCCCCACCTAAAAACAGTATAATAAGGAATATATTTTATTGCTCCGCCAACGCAGCCCGACGGAAAAAAGATCGGCGAATGCGCAATGTCTGGCTGGTGGAGTAATAACCACATTGGGCAGACGGGGAGGCGGCGCATGGGCGGTAACAAATACGTTGCTTTTGTGGACATATTGGGTTTCAAGGACATCGTGTCGGGGAAAACCCAACGGCAGGCCAGCAAAGTCATAGCCGATTTTTCATCCCTGATTTACGAGGCATGGGACGCGCTTAATTATCAGGACAACCGCCAGATCAACGGGTTTATCGTGAGCGATTGCGCCATCATCCACACGAACGGAGACACGTCCGGAGAGCTCGACTCCATGTTGCGGCTGTTGCTGGCCGTTTTCCCGAAATCCATATACCAAAACGGCGTCATGCTCCGCGCCTCCATAACGAAGGGCGAGTTTGACGACCTTCCCACCAACACTTTCCAAAACCTTGGCAAACGGCTAATCGTCGGGCAGGCGTATGTGGACGCCACCATCCTAGAAAGCAAATACAAAGGCTCCCAAATCGTCTTCGGGCAAAGCGTTCGCGACGACGTCAGGGAAATCAGCGGCGCCGCCTTCCATATTTCAGAGCTTCCCCCCGACAAGCGGGGCAAAGGCGAAAGCAAGAATGAAAAATACTACACCCTGCGGTGGCTGGACGTGGCGCAATTCGCCAAGGACGGGAACCTGCGAAGCTTCGTGCGGCTGGCGAACGAGTCCAGGTGGCTCATCCACTACTACGACACGATACACCTGTTCCTTAAAGACATGGACAACGAGCCGCGCAAGCGGGCGATACTGGACAAGATATGGCGCTGCGTGGCGGAACTCGACGCCGCCAACAAGGTCTGCCGCGACACTTTTATCATCAACGCCTTTTCCGACGACGTGAGCCGCCCGTTCAAGCAGATGATGGCGAAATATCTGCGGGATTGCGTGGAAGAGAGCATGGCCATCCAAACCCAGATGGGGGACGAGCCGCCCTTCTCCTGACTGAGGGCGCCTGCCATACAGGCCGCACACGAGGCGGAGCACACGTAGGGCGTACTCAGGAAAACGCGCCGCCTTTGTGATTTTTCACGTAGTCGAGAAATTCATGGAAAGGAATAGCCTTGCTGAAATACCAGCCTTGGAAAAAATGAGCGCCCAACTCACGCACTATATGCAACTGTTCTTCTGTCTCTACGCCCTCAGCTACCACCTCTACCTTCAGCCTTTTGCATAAGTCTATTATTGCTCGCACTATAGCGCGGCGTTCCGCGCTTTCTGTGACTCCCTGAACCAAAGAAATGTCTAGCTTCACTACGTTAGCGTAAAAATCAAATAAATACTTGAGCGAGCTGTGGCCCATGCCGAAATCGTCTATGGAAACGGCGCAGCCTAATTCCCGGACGCGACGAAGGGTTTTACGCAGAAAATCCGTCTGTTGGATGGTGGCGTTCTCAGTCAATTCGTATTCGGCGCTTTCGGGAGGGATCCCGTGTTCTTTCATAGTGTTTTCAATAAATGTTCCTAGCTGTTCGTCAGTGTTAAGCTGGCCGGGACTGAGGTTTATAGAGACAGTCACGCCTTTTATCCCGGCATCCATGACGCTGCGCATGTCGCGCAAAGATTCTCGGATAATCCAGCGGCCTAGCGCGGCGCTGATGTTCGCTTCGTCTGCCAAGCCTAGAATGACATGGGGGGAGACATAGCCAAAAACAGGATGGTTCCAACGTAACAACGCCTCCGCGCCGGACACGTCGCCATCCCAGCGTATTTTAGGCTGATATTCTATGTGAAGATCCCCCTGTCCGCCGCGAATTGCCGTACTTATCTCTCCCGCTAAGTAGCGGGCGACGTTGCCTACCTTGTCCGTGCGGTTTATTACGTGACGGTACTGGGTGGGCTGAACGTAGACCATTTCATCGGCCATCGCTTTGAAATCCGCTAGATATTCGCGTTCCGCCGCGATTCGCGCCACGCTCACGAAGGGCATGTATACAACAAAAGACACGAAAAAGCATACTACTTGTAAAAAGACTGCTGTCGCGGAACCCGTGGACAAATAACCGGAAAAGAAAACAGGAGTAGTCCAAGTAATGTCCGACGCATTCGGAAACGGCACGAACCCTAAGGACAGCGTCGCAAAAGAAACAGTCGCGGACAATATGGGCGCGAGCAGAAAAGGCACGCAGTAAACAGGATTCAAAACGATTGGCAGCCCGTAGAGCAAAGGCTCGTTGATGTTCAGCAGACTGGGGATTATAGCCCCACGCGCCAGCCTGCGCTGCGAATGGCGTTCGCCGAAAAGAAGCAGCACGGCCACAAGAGCCAGCGTGGATCCGGCGCCGCCTAAATAAACAAACACGTCAAAAAATTCTTTTGAGAACGGAGACACAGGCATACCAAGATCGAGGGCGCGTTCATGAGCATAGGAATACGCCTCCATGAACACGTTGCCGCCGTGGATCCCAAAAAACCACAGAATTTGAGTCACAAAGACGATAAGTATGACGGAAAGCAAATCACCACGCAGGAACAGACCATGGAAGCCGCCCACAAACAACTCGGATATGCGTTCATTCAGGTTGGCGTCGTGGAACAGCATATGCGCCGCTGCGAAGATCGCGATAGTGATGAAAACAGGGACGCTTATCCGAAAGGTGGCGCGGAATGCGACGTTTCCGTTGAATGAATGGCGTTTTTCCGGCGCGATTCGGTCATATATTGTGTAAAAAAACACTAGCGATTTGACGGATATGATGGCGACAGCCATCGCCACAAACATGCTGGACGCTCCGGCCGTTTCTGTCGAAATCGCGACTTGGGCGAGACTGTCCGGCCGCATCAATGCCACGTAGCATGCGAATGCGGTAAGCACGGGCAGTATATGAGGAATGGCGCCGCTCTGCACTAAGCGTTCCAGGCTCGTGATGGAATGGCTAATAGAGACGAGAGCGATCAGGGAAAGCACTTGCATTGTGGCCGTATATACTATTGTCGGGAAGGTTCTCCAGCTTTCGCCAATGTGATATGCCATGAATTCATGAAAACCCGCGACGGGAACGTTTAGGATAGCCAAAACTAACGCGCCGCACATGAGGAACGGTGCCATATTCATATATCCCTGCCGAACCCCATAAATAATGGGCTTTTCCGACAAATCAGCGATGGGCTTTAGATAACTGAACAAATCCGTTTTCAATTTCATACTGATTCTCCCCTAAAACCTTCCCCAAATTCAATTATAGCATACTTTACAAGAAATAGTAGAGTATATGCTGCAAAAAACATCTGAATAGCCTTTTGGAATGATTTTAAACAGAATCTATGCTATTAATTATTAAAATCTCATCACAAATTATTGGGAGGATTGAGAAACAGGATGTCCGGCAGTCCGTTTGAAAGTAACGCTTAAAATACTGATTGGTATTATGCCTTTGCTAAATTTCCGCGAAAAAACAGGGCGCCAAAGAGGGCTTAACAAATATTGAACGGTGGTGCCTATTGACATCTCTTGGGCAGATATAATAGAATGCGATGGAGAGGTGAAATGGCGGTGCGGTTCGATTTTTTGGAAAACGCTTAGACAGAAAAGGAGCTATGCGAAAAAGCCCTTCAACCTTTCCAAGGGGTTTCGCAAAAACAAAAACCATGAACATCCAAATACTATGCGTCGGCGGGCTGAAAGAAAGATACTGGCGGGAGGCGGCCGCGGAATACC
This sequence comes from Eubacteriales Family XIII. Incertae Sedis bacterium, assembly GCA_031257175.1. Taxonomy (GTDB): domain Bacteria; phylum Bacillota; class Clostridia; order Peptostreptococcales; family Anaerovoracaceae; genus JAIRPE01. Next base: position 10,072 of record JAIRPE010000117.1, read on the forward strand.
AAAAGCGCCTTTCCAAATATTGCGCCATAACAGTCGAAGAAGTCAAAGAAAGCAAAACGAAAGACCGCCCGTCCCAAGCGGAGGCCGACGCCGTCAAAGACGCGGAGGGCGGCGCCTTGCTTAGGCGCGTGAAAAAAGGCGCCTATCTCGTCGCCCTGGACGTCGGCGGCCGGGAATTCACCTCCGAGGGATTGGCCGAGATGCTGGCGCTCCTGCCCCACTCAGGCAAAAGCCAGGCGGCGTTCCTGATCGGCGGTTCGCTGGGGCTTTCGCGGCAAGTCCTGGAAAGCGCCGACCTGCGGCTCTCCTTCTCAAAGATGACGTTCCCCCACCAGATGATGAGGGTGATACTGGAAGAACAGTTGTACCGCGCCTTCAAGATAAACGGCAACGAGACGTATCACAAGTGAAACTTGTTCACGGCGTCCACGTACCTCCGCATGACGCCTATGTTCACGTAATACATGGAATACGAGTCCTTCCTCTTCACCTGGACTAAATCGGCTTGAGCCAATTTTTTCACGTGCTGGGATATTGTGGCTTGAGAATAGTTGAAACTTTCCACCAGGTCCTTGTTAAACACGGGCGCGTTCTCGGCGTTTCGGCGCATTATGTGCTTCAATATGCTCACGCGGGCGGGATGTGCCAGCGCGTCCGAAACGCGGGCTATAAGAAGCGCCTCGTCCTCGTGCATTTCGTCAGGCTCTTTACGCAGTCTCATTCTATAAGCGTTCCTTTGCAACAGCAATGCGGGCGACGACGGCCACGCGGCCCCCGAACCCCCGTGGCCGCCAGCCGCCGCGAGGGCGTCCCAAGGCGTGACGGAGGGCGTGAAGCCGCCAACAATAATCATACCTCATAGGAATAGAAAAGTAAACAGCGTCGCGGAAATATATCGCGTATCGCGAATAGGCGATTGAACCGCCGCGCCAATCCCCCTCATCTGCTTAACCGCTCGACCGCCTCGGCCTCCGTCGCCACAAAGCTGAGGCTCTGCCCGTTGTTGCATTCGTAAATGTAGTCGCGCAGCGGTTTTGAGCCGTAGCCTGAGAAGTCGCCGACGACGGCGACGCGGAAGCCGTAGTTGACGAACTTCTGCGCCACTTCGCCCGCGACGCCCGTTGACAGCCTGAAAAAATCCTCGCACACTGCGGACTTGGGGAGAATAACCCGCCGCGCGCCGTGGACGTGGTCAATCGTCGCGACCAGGTCGAGCGCGGACTGCCCGTCCGCCACTACAGGGGCGTCGTCCTCGACCACGGCGATTTTCAGCGCGCCCGCCTCAATTATCCTTATGTTCATCCCGTCCCTCTCCCGCCAGGGCAAGCGCCTTCGCCCTGCCCTTGGCCAAATCGTCAACCAGTTTGCCCGGCCTGCGTATATTTTTCATGGTCGGGTCGTCGATGGCTTCGACCGGGACGCCGCGGATTTTTCCCGTGATTTTATCGGCTTCGGGGTTAATCCGCAGGGCTTCGGCGAAAAACGTCTCCATGTCCGCGCCCTTCTCTATTTGCGCCCGCAAGCCGCCGCCGTCGCAGCCTGTCAGCTAAAGGATGGCCCCATCGACTTTCTTCAATCCGCTTCAAGGCGGCGTTCTGAACGTGCGCCGACGGAACGTTCTATGTGCCACAGCAGGGCCGTCGCCACGAACTCGGCGAGCTTCACGGGGACGGCGTTGCCTATCATCTGCTCCACGTCCGTTTTGTTGCCGATCCACTTGAAATCGGCGGGAAATGTCTGGACGAGCGCGCGCTCGGGGGCCGTCATGGCCCGAACCGTGCCGTCAAGCGGCTTCGCGTCTTTGGGGTGCCCTGGATAGCCGGGCGGCACGGGGCGGTTCATCCCGCGAACCGTGGGGGCCGGCTCATCTATGGAATATATGGCGCGTCTGTCGTAATTTCGGGGGTGGCGGTAATAATAATCAAAACCCAGCGTCTCGCCGAAATAATCGCGAAGGCTGGTCTCTTTGCCGCCCAGCGACGCGCGGACGCGCTCCGCGAGGAACCCGTCCTCCTGCCCCAGCGACCCTATGCAGAAAAAACGCTTGCGCTTTTGCGGGACGCCGCAAAGGCTGGCGTCGAGCAGCGCTTCCGTCAAGCCGTAGCCCGCTTCCGCAAGCAGCGCGCGGGAGGCGGCGTAGGCCAGGCTCTTTTGCGCCCTGCCCACATTCTCCATCACGAACCATTTTGGCCGCGCGGCCGCGACGATTCGCGCGAAGGCTTCCGTCAGCTCGGCGCGTTTGTCCTCGACGCGCTTCCCCGCGTGGGAAAAATCCTGGCAGGGGGAACCGCCGATAATGACGTCTGGGCGGAGCGGGCGGATTTTGGCCACGGCGCCCAGGACGTCCGAAAGGTCGTCGCGGAACACGGGATGGCTAAAATTCCGCTCATAGCAATCAGCGGCCGGCCCCCAATACTCAAAGGCCCCCACCAGGTTAAACCCCGCGTTTTGAAATCCCAGCGACAACCCGCCGCAACCGGCGAACAAATCAACCGTTTTCATGCCGACTCCCCACACCGCACGACAACTGACAGCCACGATACGCTAATGGCAATTGTATCATGCGGGGTGAGGGGCAGTCAAGGGCGGCCCGCCGCTACGACGGTGTCAAGTTGTTCGGGGTTTTCCGTGAAAAAATGTATCAGCCGATTTTGCGCATCCTGCCGAGCGCATCCAATGCGACCTTGGTTCCGGACGGCGCGACCGACATGGGGACGT
>JAIRPE010000003.1 GCA_031257175.1 Eubacteriales Family XIII. Incertae Sedis bacterium
GAATCGATAAAAGGAGGGGATTCTTTTGAAAAGAAAAGCATTCGCGGCGGCGCTCGCCTTGTCAATGGCGTTCGCTTTGGCGGCCTGCGGCAGCGGCCAGCCCTCGACAGGGAGTTCGGGCGGCGGCGCCTCGGGGCCTGTCGCCTTGAAAATGGCCACCGGCGGCACCGGCGGCACGTACTACGGGTTCAGCGGCGTGGTGGCCCAAGTGCTGAACGAAAAGCTCAAGGACACGCTTAACATCACGGTGGAAGCCACTGGCGCGTCCAAGGCCAACGTCCAGCTGGTCGCCGCCAACGAGAGCCAGATAGCCATCATCCAGAACGACGTCATGAGCTACGCCTATGAGGCGACGGACATGTTCGAGGGAGAGAGCCCCGAACGGAGTTTCGGCGCCGTCATGTCCTGCTATCCCGAGATAGTGCAGATCATCGCCAGCAAATCCATCACCGACATTGAAGGGTTGAAGGGCAAGCGCGTCTCGGTGGGCGACGCGGGCTCCGGGACGGAGTTCAATGCCCGCCAGGTGCTGGCGGCCTACGGCATCAGCTTCGACGACATAGTGGTGAACAACCAAAGCTTCGCCGACAGCGCGGATTCCATAAAAAACGGGACTATTGACGCCGCCTTCGTCGTGGCGGGCGCCCCCACTACCGCGGTGACCGAGCTGGCCACAGGTTATGATTTCAACCTGCTTTCCCTGGACAACGCGCATATCGCGGCGTTGCAGTCGGACTACGGATTCTACACCGTCGTTGACATTCCGGGCGGCACGTACAGCTGCGTGGCGGGCGACGTCAGGACGGTGGCGGTCATGGCTACCATCATAGCCCGCAATGACGTCCCTGAGGACGCGGTTTACGCGTTGCTGAAGGGCATGTTCGACTACAAGGCGGATATCACCGCCGGCCACGCGAAGGGCGAGGCCATTGACCTTGAGACCGCCGTTTCAGGCATCTCCATCCCCTTCCATCCGGGCGCGGAGAAGTACTTTAAGGAAGCGGGGGCGCTGAAATAGGGACGGAAGCCATTATACCCGGCGCCGGGGCCAATACGCGTCTGTACCGACGGTCGGTGGTCGCGGCCGCCTTTGCGGTGGCCGCGCTCCTGGGCCTCTTCGCCGTTTTTTCCGACGCGGGGGAATACGCCCTTATTCTCGGGGACGCGGAGGGAGAAGGAGTCTTCGCGGAAATAGCGGTAAGGCCGGGGGACAATTTTTCCGTAACCTTCGTCCATTCGGTCAACAATTCGCCGGTGACGGACGTCTATGAGGTGCGGGAGCCTGGGATACGCCTGGTCGAGACGAGGTATTACGCCTTCGGGGCCGGCGTCCCGTCTGAGCTGGAGCCGGGGCAGAGCCTCAGCTATGCCGAGGACGGGGCCATGGTCGTCTCGGGCATTGACAAGGAAATGCGGGATCTCATTTACGTGGTGGGCACCGTGTCCGACCACGTCATGGAAATAGGCGGGGAAGAAATCAGCCTTCGGGAGCTGTGCGGGCGCAACAGCGCCGTGCGCTTCTCGGTGGCGCGGTCGTAATCCGACAATGACGGGACGGGAGGGGCGTATTGCCGCGCATTAGGAAGAAATCTGAAAAACCAGCTCAGAAAAACAGGCCCGCGGAAGTTCCGCCGTCGGCTGAGGCCGCCATCGGCCAGGCAGAGGCCGACGTGCGTTCGGTAATGGAGAAATACGACCGCGAGAGCAACACCCGCCAATACGCGGGAGTTCCCAAGCTTCTGGTGCGGTACGCGCTGGTGTTCTTCGCCCTCTATTGCGTGGCGATAAGCCTCCTGTTCAATTGGGAGACGCGCGTCAAACGCGCTTCTTTCGTGGGCTTTCTCGTGTTGCTGATATTTTTGATCTATCCCCTGCGGCGAGGCGGCGGGCGCGTTAACCGCATACCTTGGTACGACGTGTTGCTCGGGGCGGCGGGCGGCGGCGCGTACTTCTATTTCGTTTTCAATTGCTCGGCCATCGTCAGCCAAGGCGTAAAGCTTACCACGCCGCAAGTGGTTCTGGGCGCGGTAGGCGTCCTCGTGACGCTGGAGGCGTGCCGCAGGAGCGTGGGGATACCTATAGTGGTGGTCTCGTCGGCCTTCATCGTGTACGGGCTGACCCAAAAATCCGTCGCGCTTAGCGTCTACAACCTGTTCTACACCACCGAGGGCGTGATAGGGGTGCCTGTGCGGGCCTGCTCCACGTTCATAGTGCTGTTTGTCATTTTCGGGGCCTTTCTGGAAAAAACTGGTATTTCACAATTCTTCATAGACCTCGCCAACGCCGTGGCAGGCGCCTCCACGGGCGGCCCGGCGAAGGTAGCCGTCATCAGTTCGGCTCTCTGCGGCATGGTTTCGGGTTCCTCCGTGGGCAATACCGTGACCACCGGGTCGGTCACTATCCCCATGATGAAGAAAAACGGGTACAGGCCCGAGTTCGCCGGGGCAGTGGAGGCGGCCGCCTCCACCGGCGGGCAGATAATGCCGCCGATAATGGGCGCCGCGGCGTTCCTTATGGTCGAGTACACCGGGTACGATTACGCCTACATCGCCTCGCGGGCCGTTCTGCCGGCCATGCTGTATTTCGCAGGGATATTCATGGCCGTCCATGTCGAGGCGCGCAGGACGGGACTCAGGGGCCTGCCTCGGGAAGGATTGCCGGATTTCTTCAAACTTATGCTGTCAAGAGGCTATCTGCTTCTGCCCTTGGTGACGCTCGTCATCCTCATCATGAAGGTCACTATGTCCATGGCCGCCGTGGTCGCCACTGCCACGGCCATAGCGGTGAGCCTGCCGCGTAAGGACACGAGGATAAACGCCGCGAAATTTTTCGACGCTTTGGAATCGGGAGCCCGCAGCACGCTCACCGTGGGCGTGGCCTGCGCCGTGGCCGGGGTCATAGCCTGCGTCATCACCACGACGGGCATAGGGAGCAAGCTGATAACCTTGGTCGTGAGCCTTTCGGGAGGCCAGGCCATGGTAGCCATGTTCCTGACCATGATAACCTGCATAGTGCTGGGAATGGGCGTCCCCACGACGGCCAATTATGTCATCATGGCCACCACCTGCGCCCCCATACTCATAAAAATCGGCGTGGCGCCGCTGGCGGCGCATATGTTCGTTTTCTATTTCGGCATCGTGGCTGACATCACGCCGCCCGTGGCCCTGGCTGCCTACGCGGGCAGCGCCATAGCGGGCTCCCGGCCCATGCGCACGGCCCTGAACGCCACGTCCTTGGCTATAGCCGCGTTTATCGTGCCCTACGTGTTCGGGCTGAATCCCGCTCTGCTGTTCGTGGGCACGACGGGGGCGCAGGCTATCCTCATAGCCATAACCTCGCTTATAGGCATTTACGGCGTGGCTTCAGGCATGAAAGGCTACAGCGTCGCGCCCATGCCCATGCCGCTGAGGATAGCGTCCGTGGCGGCGGGCCTGGCGCTTATACATCCGGGTTTGGCCACTGACGCCGTCGGCATCCTGGGGATAGCCGGCATAACCCTGTTTTTGAAATTGCGGGGCGACGGAGCTGCGGAGCGACAAGATAGCGGAGTCTGAGGCATCAGTCAAAAGGATAATGTATCCCGGCTTTTTCCCGGATGCCGTCCATTATCTCCATTACCCTGATAGTTTCTGCATGAGGCATCTGCTTGGGTTCTATTGCGCCCGATATTATCGCGTCTGCGCAAGCTCTTATTTCGTATTCGAATCCGTTTATGTCAAAAGAAGCCTTGTAAGTTTTGCTTTCGCCGTTGTGCAGGAAGATTTTCGCCTCTTGGCTGCTATTAACGTCATCAAGAACTAAGATGCCGGAGCTGCCGACAATAGTTACCTGCCTTCCTAACGCTTCGTCCAAATCACAAAAAAGTACGGCCGTTTCCCCTCCCTTGAAGGACATTACCATACTGACATTTTTATCAACTCCATAATTCTCGAACATTTCCACGGATGATTCAACAGATATCGGTTCGCCAAAAGCCATAAGCGCGCTGTTGATCACATAAACGCCAAGATCGAGCAAGGCGCCGCCGGCTAGTTCAGGTTTTTGCATGCGCTCCACATGTGTCAGTTTGTAGGAGAGAGAGGTTGTAAGAGAAAATATTTTTCCTATTGCCCCGCTTTCCAGAATTTTTTCAGTTACTGCGCGAATTGGCAGATATCTAGTCCAAATCGCCTCTGCCAAGAATATTTTTTTTCTTTGTGAAATTTCCACAAGGGCGCGAGCTTGTCGAGCGTTCCCGGCAAATGCCTTTTCAATTAGAACAGGCTTTCCTGCTTCGAGGCACAAACGCCCATGCTCAAAATGATGAGAGTGCGGTGTTGCGACGTATATCAGATCCACCTCGCGATCAGCCGCGAGTTCTTCATAATTTCCGTAAAACTTGCTAATTTTGTTTTTCTCCGCAAACTCCTTAGCTTTGTCAAGAGAACGGGACGCCACGGCGTAAGCCTCGAAATTTTCACCTGCGGAATTCATCGCGTTTAAAGTAGCCGCCATTTTTGTAGCGATATTGCCCGCCCCGAGTATTCCTATTTTCATTTTTCCCTCCATCGCGGCTTATGCCGCTACAAATTTCACGCAAGACGCGTTGCTTTATCGGACAGGAGCCATATAACTATTTTACCGTATTTTACCACATTGCGTGTTGTTTTGCAAAAGATTTGCCATTTCCAGACGGTGTCAAGTTGTTGTGGATGGGGACGAGAATCTTTTTTTAAACGCCCCGTTCCCATGGCAATTTCCGCTAACTGATTTTTCTTCTTTTCCCCAGCGCGTCGAGGGCCACTTTCG
>JAIRPE010000047.1 GCA_031257175.1 Eubacteriales Family XIII. Incertae Sedis bacterium
GAGGAGCAACGCATAGAGGAGTAGCACATGCGGGAACGCGAAAGACAAGCCAAGCTCGCGGCGGCCATGGCCGCTGCGCTTTTTCTGTCCGTGATTCTTTCAGGTTTCACCAGAATCAACGGCATAGGCAACGTTTACTACAGCACGGAAATGGAGATATTCAAGGGCGTGAGCTATTCTCGCGTCCTGGCCGGCCACGACCAGAACGGAGTGGAGCGGGCGCATGTCGTGACCGCCGACATGGCTGGCACGCGGGCGCGGCCCGTGGTGTTCTCGGGAGAGGCGGGGAGCAAGTACGTGCTGGACACCATGATAGACACCCTGGAGGCCCAGGGCTACAAGGTGCTGGCGGGGGTGAACGGGGATTTGTTCAGCACGGACACGGCCTGCCCTCGGGGGCTGACCATTCACGACGGGATCATCCAGTCCTCGGGCTACGACCCTCAGTTCGTCGTCGCCTTCGACGCGGCGGGCAAGGCGGAACTTAGCTGGACCAACGCCTCCTACGGGCTCAACACGCGGATTTACGTCCCCCAGCCCGACGGGGCTTACCTTGAGACACCCTTCGCCGCCAATATCGGGTTCTTCAACGTGCCCCACGGCGGCGCCAAGGCGCTGCATCTGTACAACAGGCTCTACGGGTCCAGCACGAAAACCAAAGGCAAGAACGTGGAGGTGGTGCTGGACGCCCCTTCCTACGCCGACGCCATGCTCCGCTTCGGCAAGCCCCTGCGCGCCACGGTGGCGTGGATACAGTACGAGGGCGCGGACACGCCCATCGGGGACAACCAGTTGGTGCTTTCCACCGACTTCGACTCCGCCACCGCCGAATCTCTGAAGATGCTGGCGCCGGGCGCGGAGGTGGAGATATACGCCTCGGATTCGGACAACGGGCCTATTGGCCGCGCCTCCGAGTGTCTGGGCATGTACATGTTGCTTTACAACAACGGCGCCTGGGTCAACACGGGGACTAGGGCCAATCCCAGGACGCTTTTGGGCCTCAAGCCTGACGGCTCCGTCTTGCTCTACGTGCTGGACGGCAGGCAGCCGGGCTACTCGTCGGGATTGGGGCTTACCGACGCGGCCAGCCATCTGGTGGCCCTCGGTTGTAGCGTGGTGGCCAATCTGGACGGCGGCGGCTCTTCCACCATCGCCGTGAGGGAGCCTGGGAGGGACGCCAAGGCGACGGTGAAAAACTCGCCCTCCGACGGGGCGCAGAGGGCCGTGGCCAACGGCCTGTTCTTCGTGTACCGCGATTTGCCCGACGACGGCAGCAAGCGCCTGAGCGTCTATCAGGACAATTATTTGGCCATGCCGGGCGCGACCGTCCAACTCAGCCCTTATCTCACCAACAGCCTCTACGAGAAGGAAGGCTTCGGCTATACGGGCAACGTGAGCTACGAGGTGCTGGAAGGGGAAGGGGAGGTCAACCAGTACGGCGCCTTCACGGCGGGCGAGAAACCCGGGACGGTCAAAATCAGGGTTCACAACGGCAGCCTGGAGGCCATGGCGCGGGTGGAGGTCACGGACGCAGTAAGTTTCGTGCCTAACAGAAGCTCGGTGCTGACCGATCCGGGGGCCGTGACGGACATAAGCGTCACCGCCAGCCACGGGTACGCGCCCATAGCCCAAAGGGACAGTCTGTTCAAATGGGAGTGCGACGAGTCCATAGGCTCCATCGACGGGTTCGGCGTGTTCACCGCCGTCGGCAAGACGGGGGTCTCAGGAGCCATAAGGGTCTCCTACGGCGGTGAGGTGGCGGTGATACCCGTGCAGGTGGGGTCGAAGATAAGCTTCGCCGACTTGGTGGACCAAGGCACGGGAGGGCCCCACTGGGCGAAGCCGTACATAGAGGCGCTGGCGGCGCAGGGCATGGTCAGCGGCATAGGCGGCGACATGTTCGGGCCTGACGACCAGCTTACCCGCGCCCAGTTCCTGGCCATGCTGGCCAAGACCATAACCAGGCTGGATTTGAGCCAGGCGCCTGCGGCGGGGTTCACGGACGTGCCTGCCGGCGAATGGTATTACGGGTACGTGAACTGGGGCTTCGCGGCGGGCATAGTGAAGGGCGTGGACGAGAGCCGCTTCGAGCCTGACGCGCCCATCACCAGGGAGCAGATGACGGTCATGCTGAACAATTTCGCCGTGGCCTGCGGCGTGTTCCTGCCCTCCACGGCGGAGCCGCCCGCTTTCACGGATTCCGCGTCCGTCAGCGACTGGTCCGTGTTCGCCGTCGGGAAGATAGTGGGCGCGGGCATAATGAACGGCATGCCTGAAGGGGATTTCGCGCCTCAGGGCAGAGCCACCAGGGCGCAGGCGGCGAAGGTCACTTACGCGCTGATAGAGATTTACAGGGCGTACCCGCAGAACGCCGCGGCGGGCGGGGGCATATCCCCGCCGCCCCTGGACGGAGAGGCGCCCGCCGCGCCCGTCGCGAGCCCCGGGGCTGTCGGCGCGGGAGCCACGGGGGCGGGGGTCACAGGCCCCGAGCCGCCTCAGGGCCAGCCTGGGACGGGGGCTTCGGGCGGCGACAGGCCTAACGCGGACGACAGCGGGTCGGAGTCAACGGACGTCGTGCATTGACGCCCCCCGCGCGCGTATGGGGGACGGGCCAGAGGGCTCCTCGCGCCGCGCCCGTGTTTTTTTCCTCGCGGCGCATGTTTAGATACCTCTGTCCTGGGTATATATCGAAGATTATTGATTACGTATCGGAGGCATATTAATGATAAACACTTCAACATTGAGTTGCGGCGTCAGGCTTATCACGGAGAAGATGCCCCATGTCCAGTCGGTGGCCATGGGAGTCTGGGTGCAGGCCGGAGCCGTGTTTGAGCCTACCCGCCTCGCGGGCATTTCCCATTTTATAGAACATATGATGTTCAAGGGCACGGAGAAGCGCTCCGCCAAAGAAATCGCGGGCGACGTGGACCGCATCGGCGGCCAGATCAACGCTTTCACGGGCAAGGAGGCGACCTGCTATTACAGCAAGACGTTGAGCGCGAATTTCGCCAAGGGCGCGGAGATACTCGGGGACATGCTCCTTAACTCGGTTTTCGACATCTTTGAAATCGAGAAGGAGAAGAACGTCGTCGTCGAGGAAATCAAAATGGTTCAGGACAACCCCGAGGACGACATAAACGACGTCATATGCGAGGAGGTGTTCCACGGCTCATCATTGGCCAAGAGCATATTGGGAACCCCCTACACCTTGCGCTCCATCAAAAGGGGCGCGATAAAGACTTATCTGCGGCAATATTACACAAAGGAAAACATAGTCATAGCCGTGGCGGGCAATTTTGACGAGTCCGAGGTCAAAGAGAAGCTGGAGGAGCTGTTTTCCCCGCTCCCCTCGGGCAAGCCCGACCTCACCCTCGAATTCGCGGAATACGCGCCCAGGTTCAAAAACAGGCTGAAGGACATAGAGCAATGCCACATCTGCCTGGCCACCAAGTCGCTCAAATCCGACGACGAGAGGCATTACGCCATGGCGCTGCTGAACAACGTGATGGGCGGCAGCATGAGTTCCAGGCTGTTCCAGAACATACGGGAGCAGAAGGGGCTGGCCTATTCGGTGTACTCGGCCAACAGCGCCTACAAGGAGGACGGCTACTACAACATCTACGCCGGGGTAAGCCCCGACAATGTGAAAAAGGCGGTGGCCGCCATATTGCAGGAGCTGGCGCTGCTGGGCAAGCGCGGGGTCACCACGGACGAGCTGTCCACCGCGAAGGAGCAGATGAAGGGAAATTACATATTTTCCCAGGAAAGCGTGAACGGCAGGATGTTCGTGATAGGGAAAAACTACTTGTTGCTGGACAAGGTCTACCTTCCCGAAGAGGTTTTGGCTAAAATCGACAAGGTGGGCATGGAGGATATGCGGGAGGTGGCGGCGCTCATCACCGACCCGTCGCGCTATTCGGGCGCCATAGTCAGCAAGAGCAGGTACGACCTTAAGCGGATGGTGAACAAGGAATGAAGGTCAGGATAAAATCCGAGCGGGGCGTCCTGCCCGCCTATGAGACGGAAGGCTCGGCGGGGATGGACGTCAGGGCGGCGCTGGAAAGCCCCGTCACCCTGGAGCCTGGAGCCAGGGCGCTGATACCCACGGGGCTGCGCGTGGAGCTGCCCGAGGGGCACGAGGGGCAGATACGCGCCAGAAGCGGCCTGGCGGCCAGGCACGGCCTGGGGCTGGCCAACGGCGTGGGCACCATAGACAGCGACTATCGGGGGGAGATCAAGGTGGCGCTGGTGAATTGGGGAGAGGAAGCTTTCACCATAAACGACGGGGACCGCATCGCCCAGATGGTGGTGGCGCCCTATCGCCGCGTTGAATGGGATTTAGTAGAAGAATTAGATGAATCGTCCAGAGGGGAAGGCGGTTTCGGCCATACGGGAGTCTAACCGCTGAGGGAGCCGCGGCGCGAGCCGCGCCGTCCGCGCTGAGGCAGGGCGCGGGCGCGTTCGCCTGACAGGAGGGGATGGCATGTTGAGCAGGGAAGAGTGTGAGGAGCGGGAGCGCGAGGTTCTTTCCGAGTTCGCGGCTAAGGCCGCCGACAGCCGAGGCCGCGCCAGAGCGGAGGAGAAGTGCCGTGTGCGCACGGACTTCCAGCGCGACAGGGACAGGATAGTGTACTCCAAGGCGTTGCGGCGGCTCATGCATAAGACCCAGGTGTTTCTGGCGCCTGAGGGCGACCATTTCAGGACCAGGCTGACCCATACCCTGGAGGTGGCGCAGATTTCCAAGACCATAGCCAGGGCATTGCGGCTGAACGAGGATTTGACCGAGGCCATCGCCATGGGCCATGACCTGGGGCACACGCCCTTCGGCCACAACGGGGAGGTTTTCCTCGACGAGAAGCATGAGGGGGGATTCAAGCACAACGAGCAGAGCCTGCGTGTGACGGACGTGCTGGAGAGCAGCGAGACCAGGCAGGGGATGAACCTGACCGAGGAGGTCAGGGACGGCATATTGAACCACACGGGGAACAAGCTGCCCTTCACCCTGGAGGGCCAGGTGGTGAGGATAAGCGACCGCGTGGCCTACATCAACCACGACATAGACGACGCCATCAGAAGCGACGTGATAAAGCGCGAGGATTTGCCCTACGACTGCGTTGAGGCCCTCGGGGCCACCACCACCGAGCGCATCAACACGCTGGTGGTCGATTTGATAGAGAACAGCGACGGCCAGGATTTCATCAGCCAGGGCGAGATCTGCGCCTATTTCATGAACAAACTGCGCGACTTCATGTTCGCCAACGTGTACCACAGCACCAACGTCAAGGGCGCGGAGGAGCTGGACAAGGTCAGGCGGCTGGTTTTCTCGCTCTACGACTACCATATGGAGAACCCCTCGGAGTTGCCCCCTGAGTTCGCCCGCCTGGTGGACGGCCACGGCCTGGCGGAGATGGTGAAGGACCACATAGCCAGCATGACGGACAGATATGCCATAGAGCTTTACAGGCGGTTGTTCGTGCCTAGGGGATGGAAGCTATGGACGGGCTGAGGGCGGTCTTTTTTCCGTCTGGCGTCGTCACTGCGACCGCGGCCCTTCGTTACGTATCGGCGAGTACGCGCCTCCGGGCCTTGGCCGCGTTCCTGGCCAGACGAAAAAAATCCTCGCCCTCAGGAAGGCGGGAGGTCTTTTTTCCGTCTGGCGCCGGCGCCGCGACTGCGGCTTAAGTAATCCTCGTCCTAAGGAGGGACGGCGGTCTTTTATGGAAAATATCGCTGACTTGATAAAGGACAGATGCAATATAGTGGACGTGATAGGGAGACAGGTCGAGCTGCGCAAGCGCGGCTCCAGCCATGTGGGCCTGTGCCCCTTCCACCGCGAGAAAACCCCCTCCTTCACGGTTTCCGAGGAGCGGCAGACCTTCAACTGCTTCGGCTGCGGCGTGGGGGGCGACGTGATAAAATTCGTGCAATTGGCGAACAATCTGTCTTTCCTGGAGGCCGCGGAGAAGCTGGCGGAGGATTACGGCATACAGTGGGACAGAGGCAGGGGGAGCGGCGCGAAGAAGGACGTCTATTACGAGGCGAACAAGGCCGCCGCCATGTTTTTTTACGACGCGTTGCGAAAATCGGCCAATCCCGCCGCTTTCTACATGGGGAAGCGGGGGGTGACCGCCGAGACTATAAAGCGCTTCGGCATAGGCTATGCCGACGCGAGGTGGGACAGCCTGCTTCTGGCGCTGACGGGCAAGGGCATTGACGAGAAGATATTGGCTGAATTGGGGCTTATATCCTTGTCCAACGGGCGGCGCTTCGACAAGTTCAGGGACAGGGTCATGTTCCCCATACTGAACACCAGGGGCAAGGTCATAGCCTTCGGCGGGCGAGTGATGGGGGACGGGCAACCCAAGTACCTGAATTCCCCCGAGACGGCGGTTTTTCGCAAGAAGGACGGCCTATATGCCCTGAACGTCACCAGGCAGGACATATTGAAGCAGGACGCGGCCATTCTCGCGGAGGGGTACATGGACGTGATTTCCCTGTACCAGCATGGGGTGCGGAACGTGACGGCTTCGCTGGGGACGGCGCTGACCCAGGAGCAGGCGGGGATGCTGAAACGCTACACGGGCAACGTGCTGATAGCCTACGACTCCGACCAAGCGGGCGTGAAGGCCGCGCTCAGGGGCATAGAGACGCTGAAGGCGGCGGGTTGCTCTGTCAGGGTGCTTAGGCTTAAGGGCGCCAAAGACCCCGACGAGTACATCAAGTCCGAGGGCCGCGACGCTTTTCTGCGCCTGGTGGACGAGGCGCCGTCGGCCACCCAGTTCCAGATGGACTTGGCCAGGGAGGGCTTCGATTTGGGCGCCCCCGAGGGGAAGCTGGGATTTCTGAGGGAGGCGGCGCGGATTTTGCGCAAGGTCAGCCCGATGGAGGCGGAGGTTTACATAAGAAAGACCGCGGCGGAGGCGGGGATTTCCGAAGGGGCGTTGCGGGCGGAGACCTTGGGCCGGACCGCAGCCGGGGAGGACGCGGCGCGAAGCGGCGGGAGGCCGTTGGGGAACGCCGGGGGCGGCGCGGCGAAAGGGCCCGCAGGCGCCTCGAGGGGCGTGACCATGATGGAAAAAAACCTCATACGCCTGATTCTGCTGGACAGCCGCTATTTTGCCGAGATTGAGCCTTATGAGGGCGTTTTCGCGGCCCCGACGGCCAGGGAGATATACGGCGCCGTGGCGGGGATGCGGTCGGGGGACGAGGAGATTGACCTGAAAAAGCTGCAGGACGCGCTTGACGCGGAAGGACGCGCGGCGCTGGAGGATATTCTTAACAATGTGAGAATCGCAGGGCAGGAGGAAGCCGTGCTGGCGGACTGCCTGCAAGCGCTGAAACTCAGGGCGCTGGCCGAGAGGGAAGAGGGCATCATAGGGCTGCTGGGGGCCTTGGGCGAAGGCGGCGAGGAAGCTGCAGGGAGGGTGAGAGCGTTGACGGAGGAGCTGCTGGCTATTCAAAGAGAGATGAAAGAGGTAAAAGGCAGGTGAGTGTAATGGGGTTCGATGTGGAGCAAGACAGGTACGACAGCGAGACCGACGAAAAAAGGTACGACGCCATCGACGAGCTGCTGGAAAGGTCAAAGCAGAAGGGCACCGTGACTTACAACGAGATTTCCAACGAGCTGGAG
This sequence comes from Eubacteriales Family XIII. Incertae Sedis bacterium, assembly GCA_031257175.1. Taxonomy (GTDB): domain Bacteria; phylum Bacillota; class Clostridia; order Peptostreptococcales; family Anaerovoracaceae; genus JAIRPE01. The sequence continues at coordinate 7,631 of JAIRPE010000047.1, forward strand.
ACATTGGACATAGACAAAGACCAGATAGACGATTTTTATGACAAGCTGTTCAGCGCGGGGGTGGAAGTGGTGGCCGACGTGGAGGAGCCGGAGGAGTACGAGCTTTTGGCTTTGGACGACGACGAGGCGCTGGACGTTGACCCTGACGCCATCACCGAGGACGGCGAGGTGGATTTGGAGGCCACGCTGCCCAAGGGCATCGCCGTGGACGACCCGGTCAGGATGTACCTGAAGGAGATCGGCACGGTGCCGCTGCTGTCCGCGGACGAAGAGGTGGAGCTGGCGAAGCGGATGGAGAACGGGGAGCTGGCGGCGAAGCAGCGGCTTTGCGAGGCGAACCTGCGGCTGGTGGTGAGCATTGCCAAGCGTTACGTGGGAAGGGGCATGTTGTTCCTGGACTTGATCCAGGAGGGCAATTTCGGGCTTATCAAGGCCGTGGACAAGTTCAATTACCGCAAGGGCTACAAGTTCAGCACCTACGCGACCTGGTGGATACGACAGGCCATCACCCGCTCCATAGCGGATCAGGCCAGAACCATCAGGATACCCGTGCATATGGTGGAGACCATCAACAAGCTGATACGGATTTCCAGGCAGCTCCTGCAGGAATACGGGCGGGAGCCCTTGCCCGAGGAAATAGCGGCGGAGATGGAGATACCCGAGGAAAAGGTCAGGGAGATAATGAAAATCGCCCAGGAGCCCGTCTCGCTGGAGACGCCCATCGGCGAGGAGGAGGACAGCCACCTGGGGGACTTCATACCCGACGAGGAGGTGCTGGCGCCCGCGGACGCGGCGGCGTTCTCCATGCTGAAGGAGCAGCTGCTGGAGGTCTTGGAGACGCTTACGGACCGCGAGCAGAAGGTGCTGATACTGAGGTTCGGCCTGGACGACGGCAGGGCGCGCACGCTGGAGGAAGTGGGGCGCCGCTTTGACGTGACCAGGGAGCGGATACGGCAGATAGAGGCCAAGGCGCTGCGCAAGCTTAGGCACCCCAGCCGCAGCAAGAAGCTGCGCGATTACCTGGAGTGATAAGGCTTTCGGACAGGCTGGAGAAAATAGCGTCCTGCGTGGCGTCGGGCGAGAGCCTGGCGGACGTGGGGACGGATCATGGCCTGTTGCCCATGGCGCTGCACGAGCGCGGCGTCTCGCGAAGGCTGGTTCTCTGCGACGTGAACGAAGGCCCGCTGGAAAAGACGCGGGACGGCCTGCGCAGGCGAGGCTTCGCCAGGGACGCGGCGCCGTCGGGCGAGGCGCGGGGGAGCGGCGGCCGGGCGGCGGGTTCAGGCGAGTTTTGGGGCGAGGGGGCCTTCGAGCTGCGGAAGGGCTCGGGGCTGGAGCCTCTGGAGGCGGGAGAGGTGGACGCGGTGGCCCTGGCGGGCATGGGCGGCCGCCTCATCATAGATATATTGGCCGCGGATTTGGAGAAGAGCCGCAGCTTCGGCAAGTACGCGCTGCAGCCCAGGAACGCGGCGGACAAGCTACGGGAGTGGTTGGCGCGGAACGGGTTTCCGGTACGCGAGGACGGGCTGGCCATGGAGGGCGGCCACATCTGCACGGTCATGCTCGCCGTCCCGAGGCCAGGGGCGGCCGCGCGGGGGCGGGCAGAGGCGGCGGGGCCTTCGGCCTTCGGCGGAGAGAGGCTGCGGCGGGTCGTTTCCTCGCTGGAGTCCTGCGGCGCGGCCTATGACATGAGCGAGGGGCTTATCGCCCGCAGAGACCCGTTGCTGGCTGAATGGCTGGAAAGGAAGCTAAGGACTTTTGACAGGATACTCGCGAGTATGGCCGACAGCGGAATCGGGCCTCACGAAACCGCCGACGCCATCGCGGCCAAGCGGGACGCTTATTCGGAGGCGCTGAGGTACATTCGCGATGGCGATTAATTTTGACAGGCTCATAGGCCACATCGAGCGCATAGCGCCGCCGAGCATGGCGGAGGAGTGGGACAACAACGGAGTCCAGCTACGATTGGCGGACGGGGACGTGAGGAGGGCGCTGGTGGCGTTGGAGATCACGGACGCGGTCATCGACGAGGCCGAAATGATGAACGCGGACATGCTCGTGACGCACCATCCGCTGATATTCCGCAAGCTTAAGTCCGTCTCCTGCCGGGATTTGACGGGCAGGCACGTCATAAGGCTGGTCAAGGCCGGCGTGTCCGTCTACGCCGCCCACACCAGCTTCGACGCGGTCTACGGCGGCAACAACGATTATCTGGCGGAGCTGCTGGGCCTTCAGAAGATACGCCGCGCGCAGCCCCGCAAAGAAAGCCCTGACACGCCTATTTTGGGCAGGATAGGGGACTTGAAAAGCGAGACGCCCTTCGCCGAGGTCTGCGAGTTGGTCAGGCGGCGCCTGGGCGTGGGTCGCGCCATGCCCGTGGTGGGGGACGCGGGCGCCCCCATCAGGAAGGTGGCCTTATGCACGGGGGGCGGCGGGGATTTGATAGAGGACGCCCTGCGCAACGGTTGCTCCCTTTTCATCACCTCGGACGTAAGGCACCACGAGGCGCTGTTCGCGAGGGAGAACGGCCTTTGCGTCATAGACGCGGGGCACTACCACACGGAGGCGCTGTTCGTGCCGAATTTCGCGGGGAAGCTGAAGGCGGCGGTCGGGGATTTGCTGGAGGTTTATGAGAGCGCGAGGGGGGAGGCGCCCTTTCGGTTGGGGTAGGGTTGGTGGAGCTTTTGGCTTCGCGTTTTGATTGTCAAGCGGTTTTATGTTGTGGAAATTAAAAATATAGTCAAGTATTTGAAAGAATATAGAGGGCCTCAGCTTAAAATCATGGAAGTGTGCGGTACTCACACTTCTGCGATATTTAAGGCGGGAATAAGGGATTTGCTGCCGCCTGAGATAAAATTGGTTTCAGGCCCGGGATGCCCTGTATGCGTCACGCCTAGCGGGTATATAGATAAATGCGTTGAATACGCGTCGCGCTCGAATCATGTAGTCTTAAGCTTCGGGGACATGTTGAAGGTTCCGGGAACTGAAAGCAGTTTGTTTGAAGCCAAGAGCTTAGGCGGCAGAGTGGAAGTCATGTATTCTGCCGCAGAGGCGTTGATGAAGGCCGAAAAACATCAGGATACCGTCTACGTAGTGGCGGCCGTCGGTTTTGAAACCACAGTCCCGTCTTACGCGTTGACACTTAAAGAAGCGAACTCGCGCAATTTGACTAACATAAGAATGGTTACGGCGCTGAAGTCCGCAGAACCGGCCATAGAGTGGATTTTGGCGAAAGGGGCGGATATAAGCGGCTTCATATGCCCCGGACACGTAAGCGCGGTGACGGGAACCGCAGGATATGAACGCATGTCGCGAAAGTACGGCAAACCGTTCGTGGTGGCAGGGTTTGAAGGGGAAGACGTGCTGGCGGCGATATACGCCATAGTCCGCCTCCTGGAACGCGACGCGAAATTCATGAACCTATATCCTTCCGTAGTGCGGCAAGCAGGCAACGGTAAAGCAAAAGCGCTGATCGATGAATGCTTTGTCGCCGGAGAAACCGCATGGAGGGGTTTCGGGGTGTTGGCAGGCTCAGGTTTTCGTTTAAGAGAAGAATACGCGCGGTTTGACGCAGGCGCATGGATGTCGTATAACGACGCCGCTGATGACGCCCCTAGAGGTTGCCGTTGCAGCGATGTGCTCATGGGCCGCATAGATCCGGCGGAGTGCCCTTTGTTCGCTCGCGAGTGTGACCTGCAAACGCCGATAGGCGCCTGCATGGTATCCGCGGAAGGGGCGTGCGGGATATGGCGTCGGAATATGCGCAGGGAGTTCTAGTGCTAATCCGCGTTTAAAATCTTACCTGAAGCGGATTAGGAGATAGTATCTTCTGCCATCAGCCCGATAATCTTGGGCGGAATTTAAAAAAGGATAAGCATAAGAAGGGATGCAGGTGAGCAGTGAAGAACGAAACGACGATAACGACCGCCCATGGGAGCGGGGGCAGAGACACGGCTTTGCTGGTGGAAAAAGTTTTCAGAAGACGATTGTCAAACGACATACTGGACCGCATGGACGACGCGGCTGTTCTTGGGATCGGCGGAAGGCTTGCCGTCACGACGGACTCGTTCGTCGTGACCCCCTTATTTTTCAGTGGCGGCGATATAGGCAAGTTAAGCGTGTGCGGCACGGTCAATGATCTGCTGGCAGTGGGCGCGGAACCCAAATATATGACGTGCGGCTTTATACTGGAAGAGGGATTGGAATTGAGCCGCTTGGAACGCGTGGTCGAATCGATGGCGCGTGAGGCGGCGGCAGCCGGGGTGCGCGTGGTCGCCGGGGACACGAAGGTTATAGAGGGTAAAGGCGGGATGTATATCAACGCCTGCGGCATTGGCGCTCTCTCCGACGGGCGCGAAATCGGATCGGAAAGTTGCGTGGCCGGCGATAAAGTGTTGGTGTCCGGGACGTTGGGAGATCATCACGCTTGCATTCTCAGCGCCCGCATGGGCATAGAGAATAGCATTGTCAGCGATTGCGCTTGCCTGAACGACGTGGCGGAGGCGCTGATTGCCTCGAAAGTGAAAGTCAGAGCCATGAGAGATGTGACGCGGGGAGGGCTTGCGACCGTTCTTAACGAAATCGCGGCCGCTTCGGGGATTTTCGTGGAGTTGGACGAAGAAGCGATCCCTGTCGGCGTGGAAGTTAAGGCGCTATGCGGATTGATGGGTCTGGATCCGCTCTATATGGGGAATGAGGGTAAGATGGTCGTAATCGTTTCAGGGAATGACGCGGAAAAAGCGTTGCGGGCGATGAGAGAGACAAAACATGGCAAAGACGCCGAAATAGTCGGACACGTGGTAAACTCCACGAGGGATGAGAACCAAGCCAAGGCGGCAAAGCCGGACGCAATGACGAAAGACCTCATCATGAACCAAGGCGTCGTCGTAAAGACTAAATTAGGAGGGCGGAGGAGGCTTGACATGCTTCATGGGGAGGGGTTGCCGCGCATATGCTGAACATATTGCGCCCAATAATTTCGAAGTCTTGGCGATTCGTCGGGTCGGGTTTCAGTAACCATGAGAAAACCTGTGGATAAAATGTTGCCGCCATGCTTGCGCACAGGGCGATAGCTTCGAAATTTCAACATTTTATAGGGCATATTTTATCCACAGCCCCCTTTGGATAAAATATATGCGCAACGACGGACGCAATGTGGAAAAGTCATTCTAACGGCATAAATCTGAGACGATAGGGCTGTTAAAAAACGTTCGTTCAACCTCAAACATTGGTTAACATAATCGTTGCTCACTAAATTAACTGAGTGGGGCTTTCCAATAAACGCTAACGCAATGCCGCGCCTGGCGCCCTTTTTTCCTCGGCGATGATCGCGTTCACCACTTCGTTGAGAAACAGCTCGGCTATCAGGGGATCGAAGGCTGTGCCGACGCCTTCGGCTATTATGCCTTTTGCTTCGGTTGTTTCAAAAGGAGGTTTGTAGCAACGGGCATGGGTAAGCGCGTCAAAGACATCCACCACGGAGGTTATCCGCGCCGCGATAGGAATGTTGCGGCCTCCCAATTTCAGAGGGTAGCCCCTGCCGTCCCAACGCTCGTGATGGCAAAGCGCTATATCCTTGCCGATGTCAAGGTACTTGATGTTCTCGTTTGAACCTCTCAATATTTCATCTAGGACATTGGCCCCGTTCACCGTGTGAAGCTTTATCTGTTCGAATTCTTCGTCTGTAAGTTTTCCGGGTTTTAGCAGCACGCTGTCAGCTATCGTGATTTTGCCTATATCGTGCAAAGTGGAAGCCAGGCTTATAGCGGAAATGATGTCGTCGGACAGTTCGTCCATGTACAACCCTTTCTCTATTATTTTGCTGGTCAGAAGTTCCACAGCTCTAGCCATACGAAACACATGCTCGCCTGTGGAGTGATCCCGCGACTCTGTCACTTGGGCAAGAGACATGACGGTAACCCTGTTCGCTTTGATAAGGCCGTCGTACAAGCGAATGTTACTGAGCCCCACGGATACGTTGTGGCAAAAGAGCAGCAACATGCGGCTTTGTATTTCGCTTAGAGGCTCGTTGGTTTCCAAGTAAACGGCATAGCGGTTTAAATCGCTCTGGTACAACATGCTCGCCAAGCAACCCTCAGAAGAATATTCTCCTGAGGCGCCAATGCTGTTAAAGATGGAGATTATATCGCTTGTATGGACGGTTACGGAGCCGCACTCGGCCAATATTTGCCATTCGCTGTCGTTGCTGCGGTACGCGCATACGATGCCCCTGCTCCTTATGTCGAAAATGTTGCCGATTTGCTGTAACACGGCCTTGGCGTAATCGTACATGGACTGAACGCGCATGATCATGGACGTGGACTTGATGATGTTTTCAAGCCCGACCTTCGTCTGCTCCAAACGATACATGTCGTGGTAGGCCCGAAGACCTGAAATGATTGTCGTGTAAAGCTTGTCCGACGTCAATTCCGTTTTGGTTTTGTAGTCATGAAGGTCATATTCCATGATTATATTTTGCTCCGGAGCCTGCCCGGGTTGCCCTGTCCTGAGCACGATCCTGGTGCACGGGTTAATACTGGCGTCGCGGTACCATTTGATTAGGCGCAGGCCGGCGTCGTCGGTTTCCATGACCACATCGACAAGCATTAGCGCTATGCCACGTTCCTTTTCGAGTATTAGCTCCGCTTCTTTTGAAGAATACGCGCCTATCAGTTCGACGCCCTTATCCATGAAAATGAAGCGCTTAAGCATGTAACGCGTGACGTCGTGAACCGACTGCTCATCGTCGATAACCATCACTTTCCAGCAATCCTGCGGATCGCTGTCGATATCCTCGTCGTGATCGTCCTGCAAAAAGTTCATCAAATCGTTCATTTGCTCTACCTCCGTTAACTGTTTGCGGTTACGTGCTTTTTCGCGTGGTCAAAACGCTTTCCTCCGGTGAGGCAGCGATGCGAAATCTTCCGCGTCGCTGCCTCACCGTCGCCCTACGAAATTTCCTGTGCTTGAGTTATGCCGCCGTCGTGCGCGGACTCAGAAAGTTTTGGAAGATTCATGTTGAATCGGCAACCCTGACCAGGAGAACTTACGATTTGTATCGTGCCGCCAAGGGTCTGGGTGACGAGGGATAAAATTATATGGCCTCCAAGGCCGCTGCCGCCTTCGGATCTGCGCATGGTAAAGAATGGGATGAAAAACTGATCTCTTTCTTCTGCAGTCATGCCTCTGCCATTATCTTGATACGTGATACTCACAGAATCCTCTAGATCCATGATGTGGATTTCAATTTTGCAGTCGGCCTTTGGCATCCCCACAAAAGCGTGTATAGCCGAATTCATTATCATATTCGTGAATATCTGCGCCAACGCTCCTGTGGACGAATATATTTTCAACGTGTCAGGGCCTTGGATCGTGCAAGATCCGACGATATTCTTTATGGCTGGCCTAACGTAGTCCACGATATTGCCTAATTCAGGCATGAGGTCTATGAAATCAAATACCCCCGCCGTTTGGTTGACAGTGATTTTTTTGAAATTTTGAACTAAATTTGTAGTGCGAGTTATATTTCCCATCAAAATCTCCAACCCTTCGTGGCTTTCCTGGAAATAATCATTAAGTCCTGCCTTCGACAGACTCTGCTTTGCAAAAGAGTCCATCGTCTCTTCGGTTTTGGCCTGTAGCCCTGTGGCCAGGGTGACGCATACGCCGAGCGGCGTGTTTATTTCGTGAGCGATGCCGCTGATCAGCGTGTTCAACTGTTTGGTGTACGAGCTTAGGCGCTTCTCGAGGTCTATGTTGTAGCTAGTGACCCTCTGGACTTCCAGCGCGTTCTGTAGGAGCAATCCGGATTGTGCGGCCGCCGCCGTCAGGAACTTAACGCGGGAAGGAGGGAAAATCCCTGGCAACCGCGCGTTTTCAAGATAAATGATACCCAACAGGGAACTGTTGGTGATCACAGGCAAGCATATGAAGGACTCGGGCTGTTTGGCTGTCAAATACGGATCGTTGAGGAAGCCGAACTCGTTGTCAGCGGCATTCGCTACCGCGACGACCTTTTTTTCCGCCACATAGCCGATTATTCTCAACGGCATGGCGGAAGGCTCTATAGAGGTCAATGATATGGGGAGATCCGCATAACTTAACTCCTGGCGTTGCTCGTTCGTGAATTTGAAATTGTATAGCTTCAGTTCCTCGTCTATGTTTAATAAAAGCAGCGCTTGCTCCGCGAAAGAGTGTTTTATCATCAAATCCAGCATATGTTCCACCATGTCCTCCATGCCGTGCCCGGAAACCATTATGCCAATCAAATCCAGTATGGCTTGAAAGTCCATGGATGAAGACGCTATGGCGCTTGTGCTTGTGTAAGTGGTATGAGTTAGGCTGTCCTCGGATAAATGTTCGGACAAGTAAGGGTTCTCAGGAAGATTTTCAGACAGCATCTTAACCTTCGCCTTAGCGCCGATGGCTCTGTAAAGCTCCAGCGTTCTTTGGAACTGGATAGACTTATACTGCTCCACTTCGTAATTTAATGACCATAGATGCGCCAAAGATTCCTCTATTATACATCTTTCGTAACAGAATCCCATATCTTTGAACTGTTGCGACAAGAGGCTGTACTCACTTATGTATGCCAGTCTCAAGCCGGAGAGCTTGTGTACTTCCAAATCCACCAGCTTATAAAAAGGGGCGAAATTGCCGGCGTTTGCTTCGGCGTGCCCTTTAAGAATATCCATGTTGGCGTAAAGCAGCGGCAAGTATTTCCCCAAAAAACCGGAGTCTGTTTCACAAAGCTTTATTATGGACATGGACTGATAGAATTGGATATAAAAACGCTGGATAAACCCTTTGCGTAGTTCCTGATCTACATAATTCAATTTCATTTCGCTTGCGTAATCCAGCACCTTCTGGTAGTAGCCGTGGATGAACAGCGCTTGCATTCTATGGGGGTAGTAGTAAATGGAAATAAAATTCCACGACACTTCCCCTTGACTGGCGATGAACTCGGATTCGTTAAAGCTGCGGTCGTCAAAACTGTCCAGTCCGTTGGTCGCGCCGGACAAACAACGAATGAATTGACGGAAGCAGACATCGAAAATGTATTTGAAGTCATTCAGGAAATGCTTGCCGGCCGTGTAAGAAGCGGCATCCGCGTCTCTTGACACCCGCGAGAGCCTTGTCCCTTGAAAAAGGTTGAAGCTGAGAATGATGGCGTCAACAAAAGAGGCGTAGTAGGGATTCCCTTCCATTTTGGCGATTTGTCGGGATTTTTGATGCACTGCGGGCAGCTCGCTGAACGGGATCGTCCAATGGGCTATGGATGCGCTGTAAGCCGCCCAAAGGGTGCTCTGCGACAATTTGTTGCGTTCTGAGTAAGCCAACCCTAGATCAAAAGCCCGTTGCGCCCTGAAATAATCCCTGTTTGCCGCGTTTTTCTCGGCGGCGAGGGCGATAGCGCGTTCCAACCAAGGGAAGCCGCCATGCTCAAAGGCGTAATTGATGGTCTTGTAAATGTAATAGTAAGCGAAGGAATTGGAACTCATCAGCGCGTTCGTGGCCAATGTGGCGAGCAGTGACCCGTTCCGCAGCACGACGGGATTTTCGCTTATCCTCTTGTTCATAAGCGTGCTGACATCATGGCTTTCGACATAATGGGTGTATTTTATGAATTCCAGCTCGCCGAGCAGGGCAGGATCGGCGTCGTCGCTTTCCAAAAGCCCCGAGCCTTCTAAATAGGCTTTTATTGAATCCACGATCTTTGCCCATTCGGCCGCGGCCATCTGCTGTCGGATCATGCCGCTGAAGAGAGAATCCCTCTCGCGTTCGTCTTCCGCGCTGGTTATAAGCTCCTCGTATATCTTTAACGCTTCCTCTCTTTCGCCTAAGGCGAACATGCAAGAAGCGAGATTCTTGCGCAAGCCTCGCAAATCGGAGACGGTAATTTTGTCGCCGTGCCCTGCGGCGCTTATGTCTTGGCAGATTTTGTGAGCCGTCTCATAATGGCGTTTTGCCTTATCGAAATTGGAGACATGCGTAGCTTTGGCGCCGGAGAGCATGTTCAGCCGGAGCAGATCTAACATGTCGTCGAGATTTTCCTTAGGATTGACGCCTGCTTTATTAAAATGTTCTGTAATGGTGGAGCAGTGAGCGATTAGCGCATCCGAGTCGGCATTATAGTGCGCGTATATGCGTTTGCCGATGAGACGATGGCATTGGCGTTTGACATCCGGGGGAATATTCTCATACAACGTGCTAAGGAGGCGCCCCGAAGAAAAAGCGTATTGGTTGAGCCTGGAATTCCAATCGAACCAATCAACGTCGATGAAAGGGGTGGCGAGGGTCAAGGCGTCGTCCGCTTTTTCAGAACCTTCAAAAATGATTTCCAAAGTTTCTCGACTCATATACGCGCCTACGCATAACAGGAGATGCAACACGGATTTCGCCTCATCGCTTAGGGCGGCGTAGATGTGGGTTATATCGGGCCCTTCGGCAAAATTGGGATTTTCATCTAAATCATGGTCTAAAACCCAATTGTTTTGCTTTTCGTCGAAAACGATGCTCTTTGTTCTGTACAGGGCTTTCAAATACACAGCTATGTCGCGGATCTGGCCTTCGGTATGGCTTATGATATGCCTGGCCAGTTCCGTGGCCAAACGTCTCTCCATGGGGAACGCGTCCATGATGATGTCTGAGGCTTCAGCAGTGGTGGGTGGGGTCAGCGACAGCTTGAGCAACTTGGCGCGATTGTAATTCAGACCGTTTAAATGCTCATTTAAAACGGAACCCGCAAGCGCGTCGGCGTTCCTGTAGTCGGTACTCCTGTAGGAAATCAGAAATAGGCAGTTGCACAGCTCGCTGCTGTTTATGGCGGCGAATATGAGCCGTAGGCAAGCCCTGTCCGAAAGCTGCATGTTGTCGAAGATAAAAACGCATGGGTAAGGCAGGTTGCACAAAACTTGAATGAAAGAACCGAAGGTCTGTTCCAACCTGAACTTGTTTTCCATGACGTCGGACAACCGTTCGTAGGACGGATCGTTCGAATTTACGGAAGGCAAGTTCAGCGCGTTTCGTAGGCTCGGCAGTATTTGAGCCAATAAATTTACATTATCGCCTAAAAAATCCAACAATTGGCCCCTAAAGGCGGAAAAAGAGAGCTTCGCATTGTGCAGTTGAGCCTCCAATCCCGTAAACGCGTCGCGAAACATATGAAACGGTTCAGCATTGCCGTCGTTATCGTTAGTCCCTCGAAATATCAGGCAGAATTTGCTGCGGACGTAGCGTTCAAAAGCATCCAACAAAAAGCTCTTCCCGGAAGCTTCGGGGCCTTCCAGCAACAGCAAGGTAGCTTTTGAATCGTCTATTTCGTCAAAAGCGTCTTTCATGATCTTGAAATCCGAGTCTTTGCAGTAAAGTTTTCCGTTCGATTCCAAGCTCGAGAAAATATCGTTTTCTCCCACGCGGAATCGCGGCGCTTTTTCGCCTGTCCCCGAAGCGGGGAACGATTTAATGCGGTTTATGTCGTAGATGATGGAGTAAGCGGTTTGGTATCTGTTTTCAGGCGTTTTCTCTATCATCTTCATAATAACGTCGGATATATGCTCGCTGACGTTTTTTACGTCCTTAGGAGGCGTGGGTCTTACGGCTACGTGCCCGTGTATTAGCTCAGTCGTCGTCTTGCCCGTAAAAGGCAGGACGCCTGTGAGAATTCTGTACATAGTTACGCCAAGAGAATAAATGTCGCTACGCTGATCCAAAGGCTTGTTGATCCTCCCTGTCTGTTCGGGCGATATATACTCGAGCGTCCCCACGATAGATTCCTGCCTTTGTTCTGCTCCGTTTTTTTTCAGTAACGAGATGCCGAAATCTATAAACCAAACCTGAAGGCTTTTCGGTTCGATCAGCATATTGGCAGGCTTTATATCTCTATGTATAATATGAGCCGCGTGAATCAAGGACAGCGATTCGCAGGAGTTTTCAAACAAACGTAAAAATTCGGACTCGTCGAACTCCTTGGATTTAATATAATCCTCCAGCACCACGGCGTCGTTATCTTCCGAAACGAGATATGTCTGGTTATCGTCAGTTTGAAAGATATCGATGACGTTAGAGACGCTTTTTATATGATTGGGTTTCAGGATATCGTATTCATGCCTGATCTTATACGTATCCTCAGCGTCTTTATAGGTCTTCAAAGTAACCGGCATACCGTCGCTTTTCCTTTCGGCGCGATAAATGCAGGTTGACTCGCTCTCAAACATCATTGAGACTATCGAAAAGGCTTCCGTTAACAGCATTTCAGCACGATCCTTTCCCAATCAGCGACCAAAAGGCAGAGTCCGCCTTGCTAAGCGTTTCGCCGGAGTGCTTTCCCAAAGAAGAAAAAGACCGGAGGAACGTATTCTAACGGCGAGACGGAAACTATACCTTGGCCTGTGACCATATCCCTTAGTTGCTGCTAGCAACGAATAAAGCTTGGCCAAATAAACCCTGCGAAGTATTACATCCTAATATAAGTATAACCTGAATTAATGATATAGTCAATCGAATATTGCGAAAATAGTAGAAACAAATCGCGGATTTATTAAAGTATTGCACTAAATTACATATTAAGACACATTATGACATTACTGCTCAAACGAGCAAAAATAACATGGCAAAATATCGATAAAGTATACTATAAATATAAATATTGATAAATAGCAATAAAAACATAGCTCATCTAGGTTAAAAATTCGATATAAACCCTATTATTTCCCAGCATTTAATAGTTTTTTGAAAAAACATCTTGTCTAAGGGGCGTATATATGATAAAATGATGAAGAGTTGATGATAAGGAAGGCGTGCGGTAGCCAAACGAATGGAGATTATATCGACGAATCGCATAATACCACAACCATTGCAACCAAAAGTAAAGCACCAGCCTGGGCTTGCCAAAGGGGATCGGCGGCCTGGGGGACGGTTCGGCGGGCGCCGCCCCAGAGGACGGAATCAGGCGGATGAAATGTTTCGAGGGGCTGGCGCGGGAGGCCCGTAAGGGCTAATGCAGGGGATTATTGGGAAATGACAGGGGATTGCTTTTCAAGCGCCGACAGGCGCCCCGGGCGGGCGGCCTGTGGGGCGAGGAACCGAAAAACGGGCTTTTGCCGCCCGCTTTTCGCGGGAGACATACGGACAACTGGGGAGACGCCGCTTCGGACGGTCGGCTTTCTCGGCGCGGTGGCGCGGGAAGGCCGTCGGGGGCGCGTGACGCCGAGACGCCTTGCGGCGCGGTTCGCGCTGCGGGCGGGGCCGCGCTTTCGGCCCGTCGGCGGCGCGGGCTTCTTGGCGCCGAGGCAAGCGGCTTTGTTTTTTGCCTGAGCCAATAGAGGGGGGCATTCTCCTGACGCCAATCCGCGCTTAAAATGTTGCCTTGAAGCGGATTAGCAGATACTGTCTTCCGACGTCCGCCCGATATTTTGGGCGGGACTTAGAGGAGGGCAAGTATAAGAGGGGAGGGCGCGGCGGGCGCCCATGGAGGTTGAGTTGCACGGCAAATCTAAGGTTGTTAAATGGGGTATGCAATACGAGGTTCTGCCGGAGGTGCTGGAAGCGGTGAAGTCCGTGGCCGCGGAAAACAAGGCGCCCTTCAGGCAGGACGAGATGGCCGAGGCCATGCAGGCCGTCCTGGACGAGTCCGCCAGGCAGGCCGAGGAGACGCGCGCGGCGGCCGAGGCCAAGGCGGCGGCGCTGTTGGAGGACGCGCGGCGGCGCGCCGAGGAATTGTCCAAGCAGGCGGAGGAGGACGGCTACAAGGCGGGCTTCGACGCGGGCGAGGCGGCGGGTCGGGAGGCCGCGGCGGCGCGGGCCGCGGAATACGTGGAGGAAATCGCGTCGCTGGCTGAGGAGATGCGCGAGATAAAGCGCGAGTTCGTCCTGGAGAACGAGAAGGAGATGGTCTGCGTCGCGCTGGAGACGGCCAACAAGGTGATGAGGCAGCAGTGCCGCGTGGACACCGACGCGGTGTCCAAGATGCTGGAGGAGGCGGTGGCCGAAAATGACGGCTCGGTGCGGCTGTACCTGTCGGAATTGCAGAACACGCTGGAGCTGCGTCTGGACAAGAACATCACCAAGAAGATAAAGAGTTTCGCGCGGGGGCTTAAGACCGTGATGGTGTCGGAGCCTGACAGCATATTGCTGGAGACGGAGGGCGGGATAGTGGACATCGGCATTCCCACCCAGATGGAAATGATTAAAGCGAGCCTGCTGGATGAAGATTGACGTCAACAAATACGTTAGGGCGATCAGGAACGCGGATTCGAGCCGTGAGTTCGGCAAGATAGACCAGGTGGTGGGCATGATGATCGAATCCAGCGGGCCTGAGTGCAAGATAGGCGACTTGTGCAGGATATACGAGGACATAAGCATGTCGGCGCATATCAACGCGGAGGTCGTGGGGTTTCGAGGCAGCAAGGTGCTTCTCATGCCTTATGAGGAGCCCGGCGGCATAAGCGGCGGGAATCTGGTGGAATGCACCCACTCCGCTTTGAAGATAGGGGTTTCGGAGCGCATGGCTGGGCGAGTGGTGAACGCGCTGGGGCAGCCCATCGACGGGGGGGCTCCCATAGAATGGGAGGGAACCTACAAAATCCAGGGCTGCGGCTCCAACCCGCTGTCCAGGCCGAGGATAAGCGAGGTGCTGGAATTCGGCATAAAGGCCGTGGACGGGCTGCTGACCATAGGCAAGGGCCAGCGCATGGGGATTTTCTCAGGCTCGGGCGTCGGGAAAAGCACCCTGCTGGGGATGATAGCGCGGAACGTCAAGGCGGACGTTAACGTCATAGCGCTGGTGGGCGAGAGGGGGCGCGAGGTTCGCGAGTTTCTGGAAAGGGACTTGGGCGAGGCGGGTTTGGCCAGGACGGTGTTGGTGGTGGCCACGTCAGACCAGCCCTCCATGCAGAGGCTCAGGTGCGCCCAGACGGCCACGGCCATAGCGGAGTTTTTCAGGGACAAGGGCAAGGACGTGCTGCTGATGATGGACTCCCTGACCAGGTTCGCCATGGCGCAGCGCGAGATAGGCCTGGCGACGGGGGAACCGCCGGTGGCAAGAGGTTACACACCTTCTATATATTCCCTTATGCCCAAGCTTTTGGAGCGGACGGGGAATTTTGAGAAGGGTTCCATAACGGGGATATACACAGTGCTGGTGGAGGGGGACGACGTCAATGAGCCGATTTCCGACACCGTGCGCGGCATAATAGACGGCCATATAGTGCTGTCGCGCCAGGTGGCCATGAGGAACCACTACCCGGCCATCGACGTGCTGGGCAGCGTGAGCCGCCTGATGAACGACATAGTGCCCAGGGAGCAGATGGAGACGGCGGGGGCGTTGCGCAACCTGATGGCGGTACACGAGGCGAATTACGATTTGGTGAGCATAGGCGCTTACAAGAGCGGGACGAACCCGGCGCTGGACGAGGCTTTGGGGAAGATAACGGCCATAAACGGCTTCCTGCGGCAGAAAGTGGAGGAGCGGTTCGATTTTGGGGAAAGCGTCAGGATGATGGGGGAAGTCATAGCGTAGAGGCGCCTTTAGACGGCGCGGAATGGAGACTAGGTTGATTATGGAGGCTTACACATGAAAAAGTTCGATTTCAAGCTGGACAAGCTGATGAGCTACAAAGAGCAGACGCTGGGGAACGAGCGCATGACCCTGGGGGCGCTTAACGGGGAGATGGAAAGGACGCAGGCGCGTCTGGACGCCCTAACGGCGGAGAAGGAGAAATGCGCGGCTGAGATGGAGGCGAAACGCGTCTCGGGGGAATTGACCCCCTTGGGGTATCAGCTTTACCATAAGTACGACGTTTTTCTAAAGGAGGAAATCAACGCAGTGAAGAGGGTTAAGGCCCAGATTCAGGCGAGGATTGATAAACAGGTGGAGGTTCTCAAGAATATCAAGCTGGAAACAAAGTCCCTGGAGACGGTAAAACAGTCGAAGCTGGCGAGTTACAGAAAGGAGGAGGTGAAAGACGCCGAGCATTTGTTGGACGAGTTCGTGAACACCGCCAGGGCGATGAGGCGCGTGAGCGTCTAGCCGCGAGGCCGCCCTGAGGGTTCGGGAGACGAGGCGCGTCGGGGCCGGCAGGCGGCCCTGGCGGCGCGGGGATTTTGTTCTATATAAGACGACATGCGGCGGGACGCTACGTCCCCGGCCGTGGAAAGGAGAGAGGAAGAAGTAAAAAAAGAAAAGAGGTGATGTATTGACGACAGGATTTTTGAACCAGGTCGCTGAGGCGAAGGCCCAAAGCGCGGCGGTCGGGCGCAGGCTCGGGGGAGGCTCCCAGGCGGAGCCGCTGTTCCGAGTGGCCATGAGCCAGGCGCTTGACAAGGCCAGGCTGAGGCAGACGCCCGTGGCCAAGGGGACGCAATCGGCTCGTGACGCCTCCGCTCAGGCGCGAGCGCCCGCAGGGGCGGCCCAGGCGGGCGTAAGGGCCGACCAGGGCGAAGCGGGACGGCTTGAGAAGGCGAGAGCCGAAGCGGGCTGGCAGGCCGCCTGGAGCCAGCCGAGGCAGGACGTGGCGGAGGAGCCGGGCAAAATCGCGGGGCGCGGCGGCGGGGAGGCGCAGGACGGAATAGACGGCCCGCGCCTGAACGAGGCCGACGGCTCGACGGGAGCGAACGCGGCGGCGGCTCCTGACGCGGGAGACGGCTCTGCGGCGGCCTTCGGGACGATCGGCCTGGCCGCCCAGTCGGGAGACGGGGAGGCGAATCTGGCGGATCTGGAGGCGGCTTTGTTGGAACTGGCGGCGGGAAGCCCCGAAGGGGGCGCGCCGACGAGCTTGACAGAGGCGCTTTCCGAGGGAGCGGCCCTGGGGACGGCAGGCGCGGAAACGCCCGACGCGGCTCTGACAGAGCAACCGGCGGGAAGCGCGGCCGAGAGGACGTCAGCTTTTCTAAGCGCCTTGACGGCGGCGCGGACGGACGCTTCGGGAAATGACGGCACGGCGCCTGTCCAAGGCGCGGCAGGCCGCGGCTCTTCACAGACAGGGCAGGCGGCGCCGGCAGAGGCGGCGGACGGCAGCGACGGGACGCGGGGCGGCGCTAAGGGCGAGAGCCGGGAGAGCGGCGCGGCGGCCGGGACGGACGGCCTTAGAGGCCGGGACGGCGCCCTCGGGGGCGGCGCGGCGCCCATAGGCAGCGGAGGCGAGGACGGGAAGCAGGGAGCGGCGGCGTCAGCGGCGGAGACCCGACGGACGGAGGAGCCGACCGCTAAAACAGTGAAGGAAGAAGGGCCGACGGCGCCCGCGGCGCCGCGGGGCGAGGCGGCCGAAAGCCAAGCGGCGGTGCAGGCCTCGGCGTCGGGACGGACGGACGGGGCGAATGGGGCCAATAGCGCGGGCGCCACGGAGGCGCCTAAGGGAGAGGCTTACAGCCAGATAGCCGTGAGGGTCATGGAGAACCTGGCCAACAGAGGCCCGAAACAGATCAGCATGAGCCTGTGGCCGGAGGATTTGGGCAAGATAGACATCAGCATGAAGGCGTTCCAAGGCAAGCTGGTCATCAACATCGCGGCTGAAAGCGCCAAGACCCATGAACTTTTGATGGGGCAGGTGGACAAGCTGGTGAGCGTGCTGGGCGCGAGCAATCTGCACGTGGAAAGCGTCAGCGTGGCCTCCCAGACGTCACAGCAGCAGGGCGGACAGAGCCATTACGAGCAGTACCAGCCCGCAGGCGCGGGATTGGCGGACAGGGACGGCGAGGGCAAGAGCGACGGGGGCGCGACGGGGCGCGGCGGCGACAGGAGCGGGGGCCCGAGCGCGGCTGAGGCGGCGGGAGCCGCGGCGGCAAGCGGGAGCGGGCGTTTCGGAGGCAGGCTGGACCTAACCGCGTGACGCGGGCGAGGGACGGAGCCGAGCCGAAGAAAAACGACGAGCTTCAAAGAAAGGAGGGGAGACATTGGCAATAGACGGAGTCAGCGACTTCATCCAGTCCAACGCCATCAAGGAGAACGTGAGCAAGAACAACAGCGAGCTTTCCATGGACGATTTTTTCCAACTGATGGTCGCCCAACTCAAGAACCAGGACATGTTCTCGCCCACGGACAACTCAGAGTTCATGTCGCAGATGACGCAGTTTTCCATGGTGAACGCCCTGATGGACATGTCGGAGCTGTCCAGCGTGGCCTACAGCACCTCGCTGATAGGCAAGCAGGCTGAGGTGGCGTACATATCAGGGGGGCAGATGGGGACGGCGTCAGGGGTCATCGACGCGGTGAACCTGTTCAACGGCAAGGCTGAGGTGGTGATAGGCGGCGAGGCTTACGAGTTGAGCAACATCATGACGGTGAACGAACCGCCCAAGAGCGGCGCCACGTCCTACCTGAATCTGCCGCTGATAGAGAACTCGGGGCTTATCGGCAGGATGGCCACCGTGATGCACTCCTTGGAGACGGGCAACATAGAAACAATTTCAGGAAAAATAACCAGTATCAGGATGGTGGACGACCAGCTTTACTGCGTCATTGACGGGAGGGCTTTCCCCGCGAGGGAGATAACCTCTCTGAGCGAGGCGGGCGCCAACGTCGCGATCCAGCCTGAGAGCGCCGAGAAGCCGACGGGCGGAGATGAGGCCAAGAACGGGGCCGAGGCCGTTGAGGCCGCCGCAGGGGCGGCTTTAGAAGCGGACGGCGGCGAGACGGGGCAGGACGCGGGGGCGACCGAGGACGAGCCAAGGGGTGAGGCGGATGTCTGACAGCGTTAACAGGTACGATATCACAAAGACCCTGGTAAAACAGGTAGGGTTGAACCAAAAACCGCCGAGCGGCAGCAACGCCGCCAAAAGCGAGACGGAATCCGGAAATTCATTTCGTGAGCTGCTTGACCGCCGTTTGGGGAGCGACGTCATGCTTTCCAAGCACGCCGACATGAGGGCGAAGGAGAGGAACATCGCCATCGGCGAGGGCGAGATGGGAATGCTCAGCGACGCGTGCGACAAAGCCAGCCAGAAGGGCATAAGGGACGCGCTCATCGTCATGAACGATTCCGCATTCATCGTGAACGCGGGCAGCAAGGTTGTTGTCACAGTGGTGGACAAAAACGAGTTGAAAGGGAATATTTTCACAAACATCGAAGGCGCCGTGTTCCTGTAGCCGGACCTCTGGAAGGAGGCTATGCCGGCCCTGAACGACAGATGGGCGGGCGTAAGGACACAACCTTCGACAATACAAAAGGAGAAGGATGTAGAAGATGATAGGTTCAATGTATTCAGCGGTTTCCGGGCTTCAAACCCATCAGACGAAGATGGACGTCATCGGAAACAACATCGCGAACGTCAACACCTACGGCTATAAGTCGAACAGGGCGACGTTCTCGGACGTCTTTTATCAGACGCGCAGGGCGGCTTCGGCGCCGGGCGCCACTGTGGGCGGCACCAACCCGTCCCAGCTGGGCTTCGGCTCCAAGGTGGCCAGCATAGACGTGATACACACCAGAGCGGGCGCGGCCACCACCAGCAGGCCCCTGGACGTGTACATCAACGGGGACGGCTTCATAGCCGTGAAAACCTCCGACGGCAGCGCCAGGTACACCAGGGCGGGGGTGTTGAGCGTGGACATGGCGGGCAACCTGGTGGACAGGAACGGCAACATAGTGCTGGGGCTGCCTTTGGACTCCAGCACGGGCAATCCCACCCTGGACAAGGACGGCAAGGCCACCGTGCAGAACCTGGTGCCCATTAAACTGGACCCGACGGTGGAGTACACGGGCATAGAGATAGCGCTTAACGGCGAGGTCACGGCCATGAAGCCCGGCCCGCCCACCTTCGTGCCCAATCCCAACACGGGCTGGATGTCGGGGACGCAGAGCGTGTCGCCCTCATCCAACTACAGGGGAGAAGTGGTGCTGACCGTGAAGCCCGGCGCGGACACGGAATTCCTGGCGGGCGAGTACCCCAGCACCTCCACGATGGGGGGAAAGAAAATAGAGGGCGTGACCTTCTCGGCCGCGCCCGGCACGCCCGACCTGCTGGGCAGGATGACCATGAAGCTGACGCAAAATGCCAGCGGCGACTACACCTGCCTGCTCACGGGCTACCACAAGGACGGGACGGCGTACAGCGAAAGCAAGACCTTGGCGGCCATACCCGGCGCCGTGACCTTCAACGACACAAGCCTGGGCGGTACCGTGACCATAAACCTGGACGCCGCCTCCGCCTCGCTCACAGGCAGCGTGGGCGTTGACCCTGCCTTGGCCGAGCAGACCCTTAACCTGGGCACGGCCATAGCCACCCAGATGACCATCACGGGCTTCGCCAACCAGAAGAGCGGCCAGGTGGCGAATTTCAACTCCGTCACCTGGGACAAGAGCATGAACACCTTCACCATGGGCGACGTGCAGTTCAGCGTTGACCCCGCCACCTTCGGCTCGTTGCAGGCGGGGGCGGTGCAGGACATGCCCGTGGGCAATGTGGGGCCCGGCACCAGCACGCCTGAGAAGCTTGGCCATCTGGCTGTGGTGACCTTCCCGAACACGGACGCCCTGAGCCAGGAAGGGGAGAATTACTACGTCAGCACCCTCAACTCGGGCGAGGCCAAAGCCTACGTGCCCGGCATGTCAGGGACGGGGACTATGCTGGCGGGCTCTCTGGAGATGTCCAACGTGGACTTGTCCAGGGAATTCACGGAGATGATTATAACGGAAAGAGGCTTCCAGGCCAACACCAGGATGATCACCGTGTCGGACGAGATGCTGCAGGAACTTCTAAGCATGAAGAGATAGCTTATGCTAATCCGAGTTTGAAATGCCGCGTTGAAACGGGTTAGCGGACACTGTATTACGACTTCCGCGCGATAACTTTGGGCGGGAGTTAGAGAAGGATAAGCAAGGGGCGCCTGAGGGCCGCCCGACTGAGCGGTTGAAGCTCGGTCGGAGGGCTCGGGGGGCGCCCATAAGGGACGTTATTGACGGGGGGCGGCGCGCGCGGTTTGCCGCCGCGGGAGGCAAGGGCCCGACCAGGTCGGGCGGCAGGGCGCGGATAGTCCGCGCGAGGGCAGGATATCCCAGGGGGCGCCCGCGCGAAGGCGGCGGCGGTGAATGGCCGAGCGGGCGCGCCCCCCTGATATATGACACTAATCCGCATTTGATAATGTTACCTTGAAGCGGATTGGCAGGCGCTATCTTCCGACGTCCGCCCGATAGTTTTGGACGGAGTTAGAAAAGGATAGGTATAAGCGGTAACGATATGATAAAACTGACCAGGCTGAACAAGAACAAGAAACAGACGTTCATGCTGAACTGCGATTTGATAGAGACCGTGGAGGAATTGCCGGACACCACCATAAAACTGGTGAACGGCAACCGCTATGTGGTGGAGGACCCCGTCAACGAGGTCATCTCCAAGGTCATAGCCTTCAAACGCAGCATTTACAGCAAATAGCCCGCACGTAGGCCGCGAACGGCGGCATTGGCGGTCGATTGGCGTATTGGCGCAAGGAATTACAGGAGTGGCGTATGGCGGACGTATTGTCCCAAAGTCAAATAGACAGCCTGCTCAGCAGCCTGCTGAACCCTGAGGAAGCCGCAGGGGACTTGGCCGAAGGCGGCGGGGGCGGCGACGAGCAGGGCGTCACGGGGATTTCCCCTGACAAGAAGGTGAAGGAATACGATTTCCGCAGCCCCAAGCTGTTCACGCGGGAGCAGCTGAAATTGCTGTTCGGCATATACGAGAATTACGCGCGCATCATTTCGGGCCAGATAACGGGGACGCTGCAGACCCACACCCTGGTGGAAATGCTGGAGGTGGAAGAGCAGAAATATTACGAGTTCAACAACGCCTTGCCCGACTCGGTGCTGCTGGGCGTGATAGACTTCCCCGTCAGGGGGGAGGAGGACGAGGACAACTTCATGTTCATGAACGTGTCCAAGGATATAGGGTTCTGCACGGTGGACCGGCTCATGGGGGGGCAGGGCGCGCCGTTGGACGAGGACAGAGAGTACACGGAAATAGAACTGGCGATTCTTGAGTATTTCATGCGCACCGTGGTGTCGCTGATGAAGAGCGTCTGGTTTGAATATATAGAGGTGACGCCGAGGCTGATAAAGCTGGAGACGAACGCCCGCATATTACAGGGGATAGCCCCCGACGACAATGTGGTGATAGTGGCGATGAGCGTGTCCGTGAACGACACCCAGGGCCGCATCAATATATGCATACCCGCCTCCACGCTGGACGAGGTGTTCAAGGTGAGGGCGGCGTTGAGCAAGAAGAACGCGAAGAAGGAGAACCTGGAGGCGGAGGAGCGGCGCAGGCGCCACATTATGGGCAATATCTACGACACAGACCTGGAGATGAGAGGCGTGCTGGGCAGCGTCATGATACCCGCCAGAGACGTGATTTCCCTGGAACCCGGGGACGTCATAAGGCTCGACAAGGGCGAGGACGCCATGGTAGACCTGACGGTGGAGGAATCCGTCTGGTTCAAGGGGGAGGTGGGCGTGTTGAACAAGAAGCTCGCGATAGAGATTAAGGAATGTTTGAGAGGGAGGAAGGACTCATGACAATAATCCGCGGTTAATGCCAATCCGCACCTAGAATGTTGCCTTGAAGCGGATTAGGGGATACCATCTTCCGAAGCCCGCCCGATAATTTTGGGCGGAATATGAAAGAGGATAGGTATGAAGTGTTGCCTTGAAGCGGATTAGCGGATACTGTCTTCCTGTATCCGCCCAATGATTTTGGGCGCAATTTAAAAAAGGATAAGTATAAAATGGCGAACGAAGATTATTTGTTGGATGAGATGGAGCTGGACGCCATAGGCGAGGTAATGAACATCAGCATGGGTTCCGCAGCCACCGCCATGTCCACCATCATGGACCGCAAGGTCAGCATTACCACGCCTGACATAAGAAGCATAGGCGTGGACGAGTTCGACTTCGAGTTCCTGCATCCCGTGATAGGGGTGGACATCAAGTACGTGGAGGGCATAGAGGGCGTGAACGTCCTGCTTCTGCGCCGCTCCGACGTGGCGAAGATGGTGGGGCACCTGCTGTCAACAGACCCGGACGAGATGACCGAGCTGGATGAAATAGGGAAGAGCGCCATCTGCGAGATAATGAACCAGATGATGGGGTCAGCCGCCAGCGCGCTGGCCACGTTCCTGGGGCGCAGCATAAACATCTCGCCGCCTGAGATACTGGACTCCGTGGAGAAGGACATGGTCAGGGATTTGTTCGGCATAAAGGGCGACTCCCTGGTGAGCATAAAGTTCAACTTGCACATAGAGGGGCTGGTGGACAGCGAATTTTTGAGCGCCATGGAGCCGAAGCTGGCGAAGGAGATAGTGTCGATCTCCATGGGCGTCAACGGGGTGGCGGCCGAGCCCGACGCGGCGCCCCCTCAGGCGGCGGCCGGACTTGGCGCCGGTTCGGCGGAGCCTCAGGCGGCGGCGGAGCCTCAAGCTCCACCTCCTCAGGCGGCGGCCGGCCCGGCCCCGGCCCCCATGGGCGCCCCGCCTGCGGACATCCCCGCCGCCGCGCCGACGGCCGCGGAGCCTGGGCCGACCGCCCAGGCCCCGCCGAACCCGCCCGCGGGCGGGCAGGCATATCCGGGAGCCTATCCCTACGGCCCCCCCGCCGACTGGCCACAGCCGCCTCCGGGAGCCTGGGGCCCGCCCCAGGGAGGCTACGCCGCCCCGCCGTACCCCTACGCGCCGTACCCTGGGGGGCAGGCCATGGGGCATCAGGACAGGGTAGCCACCAGCCCCTACGCCTTTAAGACCTTCGGCAACGTGACGGGCGCGGGAGACCAGGACAATTTGGAGCTGGTCATGACCGTTCCTATACAGATAAGCGTGGAACTGGGCAGAACCAGGAGGAAAATCAAGGACATAGCGGACTTGGGAGTGGGGAACATCGTGGAGCTGGACAGGCAGGCAGGAGACCAAGTGGACGTGATAGCCAACGGCAAGCTGATAGCCAGAGGCGACGTGGTGGTGGTGGACGACAATTACAGCGTCCGCATAACGGAGATAATCAAGCAGCCCGAAGAATTCGCGTAGCGCGGCCCTCGTCGGGAATGTCGCGCCAAAGAGGCCGACAGGCGTTTTCTTCGGCAGCCCGCCCCGCAGCTAGGGGCGGGGCGCAAGACGGTAAGGACGTGACGCGCGCGGCCTATAGTAAGAGATGAAGTGAGGTAGTAATATGGCAAAGATACTGATAGTGGACGACGCGGCTTTCATGAGGATGATGGTGAAGGACAATTTGAAAAAAGCGGGCTACACCGATTTCATAGAGGCGGGCAACGGGGAGGAGGCGCTTGCTATTTTCAACGAGCAGAACCCCGACATGGTGCTTTTGGACATCACCATGCCCGTAAAGGACGGCATAGAGACCCTGACCGCCATCAAACAGAAAAACCCCCAGGCCAAGGTGGTAATGTGTTCGGCCATGGGGCAGGAAAGCATGGTGGTGGAGGCGATCAAGCTGGGCGCGCTGGATTTCATAGTGAAGCCGTTCAAGCCCGAGAGGCTGGTTCAGACCGTGAAGAGCATAATAGGATGAGCAGGGGAAGGGCGAGCGGTGTTGGCGATGTGAATGGGGTGAGCGATGGGAGTGGGTTAAGCGGCGTGAGTGGGGTAAGCGGAACGTCGGATTGAGGCGGCGTGAGTGGGGCAAGCGGAACGTCGGATTGAGGCGATGTGAGTGAGATAAGCGGAACGTTGGACTTGGGCGGCGTGAGTGAGGCAAGCGGAACGTCGGACTTGGGCGGCGTGAGTGGGGCAAGCGGAACGCAGAACCGGGGCGCGGCTTTTGTTGAGGGCCACGCGGGGAGTTTGCCATGTGGGATTTGATGGGTAGCCTTTTTTCCGTCGTGCTGGCGCTATTGGGCATAATCTTGGTATTGCTGCTAACATACCACGTGAGCAGGTGGTACGCGGCAAAGCTGGGCCCGACGGCGGGCGGCGGCAGGCATATAAAGATTATCGACAGGGTTATGGTGGGCAAGACGGGCGCCTTGTTGCTCGTGGAACTGTCAGGAACCCAATACTTGGTCAGCGTCTCCGAGCGAGGAGCGGAAATATTGAAGGAACTGGACGAACCCGTGGAGGCGCC
>JAIRPE010000077.1 GCA_031257175.1 Eubacteriales Family XIII. Incertae Sedis bacterium
CGGCGCGAGGCCGCGAAAGGAGCGCGCAACCATGAAATCAGAATCGCGCGAGGCCGCCAGGGTGTTTTACCACGGCACGAAGGCCGACTTGAAGCCCGGTGATTTTCTGACGCCTGGCCGTCCCTCGAATTACGGCCCCCGCAAAAACGCGGGCTTCGTTTACCTCACGGAGACGATGGGCGCGGCCGCTTGGGGCGCGGAGCTTGCCGTCGGAGAGGGGCGGGGCAGGGTATACGTGGTGGAGCCCACGGGCGGCATTGAGGACGACCCGAACCTGACCGACAAAAAATTTCCAGGAAACCCCACCAAATCCTACCGCTCTCGCCAACCCCTGAAAATAATCGGCGAAATCGCGGACTGGCAAGGACACTCGCAAGAGGAAATCAAGGCCATGCGCGACGGCCTTGAAGAACTTAGCAGGCAGGGCCTGGACGTCATTATCGAGTAGGAGGCCCGAGGCGCGCCGCGCGTTTCCCAAAACCCCCTTGGCCGCGCGCCCCTTATCAGCAGGGCTTCCCCCTTTGCCACCGCGTTCTTTGGTTGACGGAGCCTCCGCGCCCAGGAGTTTACTGGCGCAGGGCCATCCTTCGGGCGCTCCTGTAGGTCATCAGGAAATACCCGCCGTAAAACAGCGCCACCGCGCCGCCCGTGACCAGGCTCGTGGCGAAGATGTTAAGGCTCGCCAGCGCCTCCACCAGCGCGCCCATCACCTTGACCGCCACCAGGGAGTGGGCGGCGGCGAGGGCCAGCGGCGCGACGAAGTACGCCAGTATTTGGCGAAGCGCGCTGCCCGAGAGCATTTTCGGGCTGGCCCCCAGCTTCGAGAGCAGCGCGTAGCGCGACTGGTTGTCGCTGGCCTCGGAAAGCTGGGCTATGGCCAGCACGCTGGCGCAGGAGATGAGGAACACTATCCCGATGTATGTGGCCATGTAGGCCACCGCCACGGAGGCGGCGGTCTCGGCGGCGCTGTACTCGCGGATGGCCATGGACAGGGAAGTGCCCACCGATATGGCCGAAAGCGCCAGAAATAGCATGAGGCAGACGAAGGACATGGACGCCCAGGCGGCGTGGAACTTGCTGTCGAGTTGCTTAAGGGTGAACATGTTCAGATTCTTGAAATAGACGCCCTTGACCCTTGAGACCAGCTTGAGGGAAAAGCCCGACAGGGAGAAGAAGAACAGGAAAGTCCCCGCCGTCCCGAGCAAGACCGCCCGTGTCAGAGCCGATTGGCCGCCCTCCAGGATGAACCCCGCTATCCCCGTGGTCAGCACCAGGCGGTAGGCGTAAAGGAGCATCGCCGCGCTGACGGCGAACAGCGGGACGGAGGCCCAGAATGGCAGCCGCGCCACGCGGGCGGTTTTTCTGTCGGCGTGGAGCAGGTCTAGCAACCTCTGGCGGTTGAGGTTGACCACGTTGAACAGGATGACGGCCAGAAAGGAAAGCCCGAAATATCGGACGCATTTCAGAAGCGCCGCCGCAGAGAAGGCGAAGGCGAAACGGGTGACGCTCACCCCGAACATCCGCGCCGTGACCAGCGCCATCCCTTGGGAGAGGAATATGCCGACTGCCAGGCCGACGGCCAGAGACAGCAGCCCGACCAGGAACGTCTCCCAGACCAGAATGGACGAAATCCTGAATTTCTTCATGCCGAGAACCATGTAAAGCCCCATCTCCTTCTTGCGGCGGCGGATGAGGAAGGCGTTGGCGTACAGAATCAGGAAAGCCATGATGGCCGCCACGAAAACGGAAAGGTAATCCATGATAGTCTCTATGCCCATCAGGGACATGACCGCGTTTTGGCTCAAATCCATCATGACGCTCTGGCTGCCGATGGAATTGAAGATGTAGAACAGCGCCACGCCCAGCATGACGGTGAGGAAATAAATCCCATAATCCTTGAAACTTTTGCGGACATTGCGGATAGCCACGGAAAACGCGCTCATGCCGCCTCACCCCCCAACACGGCCATGACCTCGATGATTTTGTCGAAGAAGGCTTTGCGCCCGTCGGCGCCCCGCGTCAGCTCAGTGAACAGCCTGCCGTCGCGGATGAACAGGATGCGGTCGCAGTAGCTGGCCGAAAACGGGTCGTGAGTAACCATCAGGATGGTGCTGCGCAGCTCCGTCACCATATGGCGGAAACTCTCCAGCAGGGCGCGGGCCGACTTGCTGTCCAAAGCCCCGGTGGGCTCGTCGGCCAGAACCAGCGCGGGGTCTGTCACTATCGCGCGCGCCGCGGCCACCCTCTGCCGCTGGCCGCCCGACATCTGCGCCGGATGCTTGTCCAAAACATCCTCGACGCCAAGCTGCGCCGCCACCTCCCGCGCCCGGCGCTCCACCTCGCCGGGGGGCCGCTTGGCTATGGTCAGCGCCAGCGCGATATTCTCAAAGGCGGTCATGGTGTCCAGCAGATTGTAGTCCTGGAAAATGAAGCCCAGCTTGTGGCAACGGAAATCCGCCAGCCGCCCGCCCTTAAGGCTCGTGACGTCGGTGTTCTCGATGCGTATGCTGCCCGCCGTCGCGCTGTCGATGGTGGAGATGCAGTTGAGCAGGGTGGTCTTTCCGCTCCCCGACGCGCCCATGACGCCCACGTACTCCCCCTGGCGCACGTCAAAGCTGACGCCGTTCAACGCGCGGGTGACGCTGCCGCGCCCGCCGTAGACCTTCTCCAAATCCCTAACCTGTAAAATCGCTTCCATAAAACCGCTCCTTTCATCGTCGTGAACGTTGATTATAGTAACATTTTACCAGGCGTGGGAGCGGGCGGCCATTGATTTGGCTTACATTAACCTTACAAAAATGTCACGTAAGGGAGGGGCGGGGGCGCCCGCCTAGAAGTCCCCGTAAGGATTTTGCGGGAAGGTGATGGAGACCGCCGTGCCGTTCTCCGAGCGGGCGGAGATGCCCAGCCCCATCTTACGGCACAGCTCCTTGCAGATATAAAGGCCCATTCCCGTGGATTTTGAGGTCGTCCTCCCGTTCTCCCCGGTGAACCCGCGCTCGAACACGCGGGGCAAGTCCCCCGCAGGGATGCCGACGCCGTCGTCGCTTACGGTCAGGACGCCGTCCGCAAAGGTGAACGTGACGGTTTTCGCGCCGTATTTCACGGCATTGTCCAAAAGCTGGCGCAATATGAACGTCAGCCACTTGGAGTCGGTGACGACGACGCCCTCTGCCAGCGGCTCCACCTTGATTTTGCGGGCGATGAGCATTCTCGCGTTGCCGCGTATGAGGCCCGCGACCAGCTTCCTCAGGTCGGTCTCCCTGAGGATGTAGTCCTTCTCCACCGCGCCGCTGCGGGCGTAGAAAAGCGCCTGCTCCACATATCCCTCGATTTTCGCCAGCTCGGCGGCCACGTCCTCATATCCGTTGTTCTCGCAGATTAACATCGCGCCGCTGATGGGAGTCTTGATTTCATGCACCCACAGCTCCACGTACTCGCGGTAGCCGAGATTGTTCTTGCGCTCGGCGGCAAGCTCGTCGTTCATGGACTTCCCCGCCGCCCGCAGGACCTCCGCCGTGACCTCGCCCTCCCAGAAAGACGGCGTCGGGGCCACGTCCGCGATATAGCGCTTTTTGTCCAATGAGTCCAGTAGCGAGCAGAGCGTCTTGTAGTAGGACGATTTCAAGGCGAATTCCCGCAAAAGGGCGGTCGCGGCGCCGCCCAGGTAGAGCAGGCCCGCAAGAAAGATGAAGAGCGGCGGGACGCCCAGCGCCCACAGCGCGGCCCCGCTGAAAAGGGCGGCCAGCGAGACGGCCGCTATGAAGAACAGCTTGTCCCTCCAGAAATGGGCGCGGCTCATAGTATGTACCCCTGCCCCCGCCTGGTTTTAATCAGCTCAGAAAGGCCGATGTCCTCCAGCTTGCGGCGCAATCGGTTGATATTGACGGTAAGCGTGTTGTCGTCCACGAATTCGTCAGTGTGCCAAAGTTCCTCCATGATTCGGTCGCGGGAGATGATTTTGCCTCGGTTTTTCATCAGCAGGCGCAGGATGCGCAGCTCGTTCTTCGTCAAATCCCGCGTCAGGCCGTTCGCGCTCACCGTGCCGTCGTCCAGGCTGACGGCGAAGCCATCCCCCTGGAGTAGCCCCTCGCGGGGGCCGCCGTAGGCGCGGCGCAGGACGTTCTCGATTCGGGCGAGCAGAATCTGCGCGTTATAAGGCTTGGCCACGAAATCGTCCGCGCCCAGGTTCATGCTCATCAACTCGTCGGTCTCGGTGTTGCGGCTAGTGACCACGATGATGGGCACGCCCGACCGCTTGCGGAGTTCGCGGCAGATGTGGTGCCCGTCGTGCATGGGCAGCCCCAAATCCAACAGAACCAGATGGGGGGAGGAGGCGAGGGCGGTCTCGACCACGTCGGCGAAAGAGTCAGGCGCGGACGCCTCATACCCGTGCTTCGCCAGCAGGGATCCCAGCTCCGTCCGTATGACGGCGTCATCCTCGATAATCAAAATTCTCATCATCCGCAAAAACCCCTTTCCCAAAGCGGGCGCAAAACACCCGCAAGCGTGAGGGCGCAAGCCGCCCGCAAGCCAATTGTACAACAACCCCTCGCGGCTTCCTAGCTTATGGCGTCCAGGTTTTCAGCAATCGCGTCCAGGATGCTGGATTCGTTGGTGTAAAAATATTCCAGACAAATCGTCGCCATTTTGCCGATGATTTGTTCTATAATAGTTACCATAGCTCTTTCTCGTTGTTTAAGACATCATTCCACCATGGGAAGAGGCGTCCTTACATATAAGAGGCGTGGAGATGGGGACGCGCCCTGCCTGGCCTTTGTACATCCACATTTACTCTACACCGCTTTTGTGGCGGCTACATCTCCGTTGATTGCAAGTCTAAGCATCATGAGAATTTATAGCAATCCATGCTTCTGGAGCCTTTTCCGCAATGTCCGCGCTATCGATGCCTAGCGTTCAGGCGACGGCTGGATTTCAGCCAAAACCTCGCTGAAAAGGGATTCGTCGTGGTAGCCGGAGTCTATCAGCAGTTCCCTCCAGTTGTCGACCGTGCAGATCAGAGGCTCGCACAGATAGGAGGGGATAATGCCGGTGCCGTTGTCGTAGGTCTCGGCGTCGTTGAACTCAGGCTCCTCGCCCCTCATGATGGACTCTGTCATGGCCACCACCCTGTTTACCATGGTACGGGTGTCCTTGAACACTGACATGCCCTGGAGGCCCGCCAGAATGTTCCTCACGCTTTGAAAGTCGCAGTCCTGGCCGGTCAGTATCGGGAAGTTGTCCTTCGTGTAGCCCGCGTTCACCAATGCGTCGGTCACGCCCTGAGCCGTGGAGTCGTTGGCGGCCCACACCGCGTCCAGCTTCTTCCCGTTGGGGCCGTAGCCCACGGACGAGATTATGTCCTCGAACCTGGCCTGAGCCTTCTCGGTGTTCCAGCCTTCGGTAGCCACTGCAAGCTGTTCCGTCTGTCCGGAAGGGATGACCAGCTTGCCGCTGTCAACGTAAGGGCTAAGTATGGACATCGCTCCGTTGTAGAAGTACAGCGCGTTAGTATCGGCAGGGTCGCCTCCGATCAGCTCGATGTTGAAGGGGCCGGCGGCGTTCTTAAGGTCAAGGGTCTGCTCGATGTACTCGCCCTGCTTCACGCCGACCAAGAAATTGTCGAAGGTGACGTAGTAGCTGACCGCGTCGGTGTCCATGATGAGCCTGTCATAGGCGATGACGGGTATGTTCTTTTCCTTGGCGCCCGCCAGCACCGTCGTAAGCGAATTGCCGTCGATGGCCGCGATGACCAGAACCGCGCAGTTTCCCGCGATCATGTCCTCGATCTGGGTCAACTGGGTGTAGATGTCGTTGTCGCCGCCGTACTGGAGATCAACTTCATAGCCCGCCGCCTCGAAAGCCGACTTCAACTGGACTCCATACGGGTTCCAATGACTCAGATTCTGGGTAGGCAAGGATATGCCTATCTTCGCCGAAAAAACCGCCCTCGCCCCGCCGGAAGCGTCGCCCTCCTCGGCCTGCGCGGTCGCGCCGCTTTCCACGTCAGGCTTGGGCCCGCCGCCGCAGGCCCCCAGGGATACGGCCACAAACATGGCCAGCGCGAAAGCTAATGCCCTCTTTAAGCTCGGCTTGTTCATGTTGTTTCTCCTTTCTCTTATTTCCCTCGAGGGAGACCGCGGCCCCCACTCCAAAACCAGGGGCGCCCAACACCTATTTTGTCAGAAAATGGCCGCATTTGTCAAGCTTTTCTAAGCCCGCCCCAATATCCATACGCATCTACTCCATGCCGCCCAAGAATATTTTGACGCGGACGGGCTGGGGCGGACATCCCCAAAACCCAAGAATTATTTTATCCCCAACTCAACATTTCGCCCCGCCGAATCATATTATGATCATAGAGAGAACATCGGGCGGAAATTTAACGGAAGTTGGGCGGGTTATGGAGATTCCCCTGTAGGAGCGGCGCGAAAGCGGCCTGGATATTTTCGAGCAAGATTTCGGGAGCATGTACAAAAGGATATTAAAAATCGATGTTTTCGGCGACAACATAAAAAAATAGATATTGAAGCGGCGGATCCGAACCAGGGATTCGTGTTCGCCGACGGGATAGAGGAATCCTTCGCGTTCTCCAACGAAGCGAAAAAACGTCCGTCGATTTTGAAAGGGAGAAGGGGAGCCTTCACCTGGTATACGTGGGCCACGCGTCCCCAGGCCAGACATTCGGGAAACGATACCCGACCAGGTGAGTTTTACGGCGACGGCCACCTTTCATGACGGCGCCGCAAAAACCGAGACCATGACCGTGGATTTGAGGTGACGCCGCCCTAAAAAACAAGGGGCGGCCAAAGCCGCCCCGAGCGCCTGGGCGCGGGCCGCCACACGCGGCGCGGCGCCGAAAGCGCGTCTCATTCCAACACGCAATGCTCGCTGAGATAGTCCATGACCTTCCAAGAAAGGGTCGCCTGCTTTATGTACGGCAACCCGAAATTCTGCTCGTATTGCGAATAATCCTCAGACCCTGTCTCTTTCTTGAAATATTCCGCCACGTCGCTGTTGGTGGCCTTGATCCCCGCGTCCTCGGCGATGGCCTGGAAAATCAGGCTGGTTTTCGCCGCCGCCACGTTGCTTTCCGCGTTGGAGGAAATCAGCTCGTCCAACGAGGCGAAGCCCACGTAAGTGTTGAGGAACTCATCCAGGCTGACGCCGTAACTGTCCGCGTAGTTCTGATAGTACTGGACCATCACGTTCTTCTGGTATTCCACCAGCGAATCTGGCACTGACTTTACATTCACGTCATTGTTCAAGTATCGTTGGATATAAGCCTGGATCGCCGCCTTATGCAAATCGGCGCGCACGGCGTCCTTCGTCTCGGCGACGGTTTCCCAGCCGTAATCGGCCGTGAGGTTCTCCTTCACGAAGGCGTCGGTCAGCTCGGGGCGCTTGGTCTCGACGATATAGTTGACGGTCGTCACGAACACGGCGTCCTTGCCGTTCAGGTTCTCCTGGCCGTAATCGGCGGGAAATGTGACGTTCACGTCGAAGGTGTCGCCCGCCTTGTGCCCGATAAGCTGCTCAAGGAAATCGTCGATATAGGACGTGACGCCGATGGTGACGTCCGTGCCCATCCCGCCCGTGCTGCCGCCGTCGAATTCCACGCCGCCCACGCTGCCTACATAATCGATGTTGACGGTGTCGCCGTCCGCCACCGCGCGGTCTTTTATCTGCTCGCTGGTGGAGTAGCCGTCCAGGAGCGCGTCTATACTGCTTTGCACGTCGGCGTCCGAAACCGTCTGCGCGGAGCTGGGCACGACGAACGCGTCATAGTCGTACAGCTCCACATAGTCGCGGGCGGTCACCCCGTCCCAGAACCCGTTCTCGTCAATACCGTCGCTGTACGCGGAAGCGATGGCGGCGGGAGAGGACGAGGCGCCGTTTGTGGCGGAAGACGAATCCCCATCCGATTTCCCGCCGCATCCGGCCAGCGAAAAGGACAGCGCGCTCAGAATGATAAAGAGGCAGAAAAGCGATTTTAAAGTTCTCATTGATGAATCCTCCTAATTTTTATTTTCCCGCTTGGGGAATCGGGAACCGGCGATTACCCTGCGCACTCGCCGTCGCCGCGAACGGGGCCGTTCCCGCGTCGGCGCCATGCCGGCCGCAGTTGGCAAAAACAGAAAAGCCGACGGCATTTCCTATTTTATCCCCTTTTCCTTGGAATTGTCAATGCCCGCCTTCAACGGGGAGGCTTTCGGGGGCTTTGACAGGGGCCGAGCGCCGCTATTCTATTAGTTTAACACAATCCTATGCGCCGCTTCAATCAAATAAGACATAATAAAACTAATCCTCATTTAAAATGTTATCATCTTCCGACAGCCGCTCGATAATTTTGGGCGGAATTCAAAAAAGGATAGATATAAGACATATAAATAGTTAGGTTCGGGTGGCCGCCAATTGCCATAGTTGACCAATCATGATACAATTTCCCTGAAAAGAAACGGGGCGGCTTTGCGCCCGCGCCGGGCAAAAGGGGATTTCCCCGAATGACGCGAAAAAATGAACCGTCCGCGCCCTCGCGACTATTAACTATTGTGGGGCGCCGAGGGGGCGAGGGAAGCCCCGCGTCAAAACGCCGCGTTCCTCGGCAAAGCGGCGTTCTGATACTAATCCGCATTTAAAATGTTGCCTTGAAGCGGATTAGTGTATGCTACCCTTCGACGTCCGCCCAATAATTTTGGGCGGAATTTCAGAAAGGGATAGGCATGAGCGGTAAATGCGGATTTGTATAAGCCCCGTTTGAGAAAGGAGGCCGACTTGGAGACATCGCGCGCTATAGCGGCAGAAGAGCCAATGGCGGCAAAACAACCGATAACGACGATGCTGACCGTCCCTCGGCGGGCGGCGGCAAAGCACGAGGCGACGAAGACGGAGACGCCTGCGGAGAGGGCGGGGGAGGGCGGCCCTGCCTTCGCGGATTTGGTGGACGGGCACGGCGCCCCTCTCTACAGATTTTGCCGTAGCCTCACCTATGCCAGAGAGGACGCGGACGACCTGTTCCAGGAGGTGTTTTTAAGGGCTTTCGAGCAGTTCGGCAAAATCAGCGGCTCGCCCAACCCTAAAGCCTTCCTCTTCTCTTGCGCGGTCTACGTCTGGAAGGGCTGGAAGCGCAAATACGCCCGCCGCAACAGGCTCGCGCCCGCAGGCGGGCCGGGCGCGGAGGCCGCCGACCCCGCCCGAGCGGAGGACGGCCTCCTGGCCGATGAGGAAATCCGCCTGGTACGCAGGCTCGTGGCGGCGTTGCCCGAAAAATTCAAAATCCCCGTCACCTTGCGCTACACGTCGGAAATGAGCGTCACGGACATAGCGGGAGCCTTGGGGTTGCCCGAGGGCACGGTGAAGAGCCGCCTGTTCAAGGCGCGTAAATTGATTGAGAAAGGATTGAGAGCGAATGGTTATGAAGCGTGACGACAACCAGATAGACCGCTTGCTAAGGTCGGCGCTCGCCAGCGACGAGACGCCTGCCCCGAAATTGGCCGAAAAGGCAAAACACCCATGCCTGAGCGGGGAACGCCCTGCGGCGAGGGCCACGGCGCGACGCCGCGTTGGCATGGCCGCGGTCGTCGCCGTCGCGCTCGCGCTGACGGCGACGACCGCGCTAGCGGCGTGGAACCTGCTGAAACCAGGGGAAGCGGTCAGCGTCATCGGGCCGAACCCCGCGCTCCGCGCGGCGTTCGAGAGCGACGGCGCCATAAACATCAACAAATCAGCGGAAAGCGGCGGCTACATATTCACTCTGCTCGCGGTCGTGTCGGGCGACGGACTCAGCGACATGCCGTACTACGTGGACGGCGAGATAGCCCGCGACCGCACCTACGCGGTCATGGCCGTCCAGAACGCCGACGGGGCGCCCATGGAGATCGACCCCTACTTCGAGACATTCCTGGCCACGCCGCTCATCAAAGGCATGGAGCCGTGGCGGTTCAACATCGTGACCATGAACGGCGGCAAATCGGGGTTCGTGTCTGACGGCGCGCTGTATCTCGTAGTTGAGTGCGACAACGTCACGGCGTTCGCCGACCGGGGGCTGTATTTCGCCGTCTGCGACAGCGTGTTCATAAACAACGAAACCTTCAGCTTTGACGAGGAAACAGGCGAAATAGGCGTGAACCCCAACTACGGCGGCGCGAGCGCGGTTTTCGAGCTGCCCGTGAGCAAGTCCCTGGCGGATCCCGAAAAAGCGGCGAAATGGCTGGAAGACAACCAGATCGGGGGCATAGGGGTCAAAGGCCCCGACGAGGGATTCATCTGGATCGACGGGGACCTGAGCGGCTACTACCAGCTCCAAGAAAGTTCGCCTCAGTGAGCCTCGGCCGCAGGCGGGCCGCCGGGGGGGGACGCTCCCCGCGCGGCCTGCCTGCGGCTCTCTGCCCAGCCCCCCTCAACCCCTCGAATAATTCATCAAAACAATCCCGACGACGCTCACGCCGACGCCGATGACGTTCACCAGGCTGACAGTCTCGCCGAACATGAACCTCCCTATGGGGTTCACCACTGCTCCGACGCAAGCTTCGCGATTTGCGATAATGGCGGGACATGTTCGAATAGAGCGGTCTAGGAGATTGCCATGATGTCGCTCGGGGTAATTGCCGCGTCCTTCTTGGCAACCGCCGAGAACATTTCATACTGCTCTCTCTTCACAAATATAGATGTCTTTGCGGTTTTTTTCGCCATACGTTGTTGCAAAGCCGCGCCGATCCGCTGGGCCGCCTGCGTTTCACGCCTAATCCGGCGAAAAAAATCCTCGTAAATCCAGTCTGCGTTTTAAAAGAGGGAATAGTATCAGGTGGCGGTTCATTTTTTGCCAACTATCGCTCGCATTACTATGATTATTATATTATAAATAAGTTTTACGTGTACAAATATTAAATTACTTGTTCTTTTATACACTGATTCTTTTTATCGTAAATGAAATATCATCGGCGATGTTTTTTCAAGAATTATTCTTTCACTAATTTTTTACGAGAGCCGTCTCAATCTCGAGCATTATATTTGAGGCGATTTCTGTGTCAATCACCCAGAAGGTGTTGACGGTGATTCGGTCAAACAGCAAAAAAGCAAGCGGGACAAGGGGAAAAGAAAGAATTCTGGCTTGCAGTGACGGGCATCGACATTCCGAAACGCCTTCCGTCGAGGGCCATAGAGGATCCTCAATAGATTATGTTTATGGATGTGCGCCCTCCATGGGCAGTACTATGCCTGAAAGGCGCATCCTAACGACAAGCCCATCATCTACAGGTACCCGTGAAGCTTGCGCCCGGATTGTCTCCGGATTTTTCGACCCCCTAATACCTTTGGGGGCTTTCGTAGGAGGAGCGCGGTCGAAGGGCGACCGCATACCCTTTGGTTTTATGTAAGATGGCGCCTGCCCGCGAGTATGAACGCAGATGGAACGTTCTAAAGGATAAAGAACAAAGACCTAGACGGCGGGGAAAGGGCTTGAATAAGAACAGAGGAAGTTCTTTGCAAAAGACGCTTTCTGGCAAGGTTCAAGACCATAATGACGATAACAGCAGTGAATTTTTGTGCATCGGATCGTTGGGGAGACTCTTTGGCGAAGGCGGCTTGGGCTCCGGATTCAAGATATGCCGCGCCCGCCCGCACCGTGGCCATGGACGCTGTAGCAATGAATGCACGAACCACATGATATAGCATCCGTCAGATATTGGGCATGACTCTTCTGGATGCGACGGGAAAGAGGAGCGGCAAACGATATCGTTGAACTACCCGCGCTAAGAACAGCCTGGAAAGAACGCTCTAGCAGAGGTTGAGGAAAAGAATTGCCATGAATTCCTACGACACTTAAACTTGCAATCAGCAATAATCACAATTTTTTGCTTTTCCTCATTGACAACGGGCAAAGCATATGTTAATATAATATTCGGCTCACAAAAAGCCGCTAATTCTTCCAAGGTAGCTCAATGGTGGAGCACTCGGCTGTTAACCGATAGGCTGTGGGTTCGAGCCCCACCCTTGGAGCCATTTAGCATTGAAGTACGCGCAATTAGGTTGCGATTGACTTGAGCGCGTGTTCAAGATAGAGGTGCTGGTTGGTGCTGCAGGGGCGCATAGCTCAGTT
The DNA here is from genome assembly GCA_031257175.1 of Eubacteriales Family XIII. Incertae Sedis bacterium. Classification (GTDB taxonomy): domain Bacteria; phylum Bacillota; class Clostridia; order Peptostreptococcales; family Anaerovoracaceae; genus JAIRPE01. The sequence continues at coordinate 12,098 of JAIRPE010000077.1, forward strand.
GGGAGAGCACCTGCCTTACAAGCAGGGGGTCATAGGTTCAAACCCTATTGTGCCCACCAAAAAAAAAATGGCCTGGTAGTTCAGTTGGTTAGAATGCCAGCCTGTCACGCTGGAGGTCGTCGGTTCGAGCCCGATCCAGGTCGCCATTTTTTTTAGAGTCAGGAGGTATCGGCTGGCGTGGCTCAACGGTAGAGCAGCTGATTTGTAATCAGCAGGTTGGGGGTTCGATTCCCTCCGCCAGCTCCAACGGTGGGCGTAGCAAATTAGTAGCGTGGCTTGAAGCGTCTTGCGACGAGCAGCAAGGAGTCAGGCTCTAAGAGCTGGGGTTCCGCTGGACTTTCGGGTGCGTGCGGGTGACAATTTAATAATTGGAGGGATTCCCGAGTGGCCAAAGGGAGCGGACTGTAAATCCGTTAGCTCAGCTTTCGATGGTTCGAATCCATCTCCCTCCACCAGTTATGCGGAAGTGGCTCAGGGGTAGAGCATCGCCTTGCCAAGGCGAGGGTCGCGAGTTCGAATCTCGTCTTCCGCTCCATTTTTGCGGATGTAGTTCAATGGTAGAACTTCAGCCTTCCAAGCTGATAGCGTGAGTTCGATTCTCATCATCCGCTCCATGTTCGGGGGCTCATAGCTCAGATGGATAGAGCAACGGCCTTCTAAGCCGTGTGTCCGGGGTTCGAATCCCTGTGGGCTCGCCAAATAGTAAGTGACGTTGGGAAATCCGACCGCGAATGTGGGAACAAGGGGTGAAAGGTTCGGATTGTCGAGCTTTCACGAGTGAGGGAACGAGATTGAGCGGAGGGGGCCTCTTCGAACTTCTTTGTTTCAGGGTTGTTATTTTATTGGGGTATAGCCAAGCCGGTAAGGCAACGGACTTTGACTCCGTCACTCGTAGGTTCGAGTCCTGCTACCCCAGCCATTTTGACCCATTAGCTCAGCTGGTAGAGCACTTGACTTTTAATCAAGGTGTCCGGAGTTCGACTCTCCGATGGGTCACCAGCACGACTTAGTCCGGACGCAGCGCGTGTCGGCGAAGTGTTCGGATTTTAGTTTCGTGTTCCTGTCGCGCCTAGCTCCGCAAAAATAATGCGGAAGTCAAGAAAAAAGTTCTTGACAGGGGCCCGCGGGCGTTATATAATATAAACGTTCCGCTCAAAACGAGCGGGCGCGGCGCGGCCCCCGAAGGGGGAGGAGGCGCCGAGGCACCTTGGAAACTGCATAGTGTAGAGAACCAGCCTGAAG
>JAIRPE010000104.1 GCA_031257175.1 Eubacteriales Family XIII. Incertae Sedis bacterium
CTGTCCGACGACGAAGGCTTTGATCGCGGGTTGCCGCTGGAATCCTCCAGCTGGCTGTCAAGCGGCCTCGCGACCGCCTTTTTTTTCAAAGGATTCAAAAAAGCCATATTTACCTCCCATATAGCGGCAAACAACATTCCGATAGATCCCCTATCTGATTTCTCCCTCCTTACGTAACAGCTTCATCCTCTTGGCTTCACGACGCGCGTCCTGGCACTATGCGCAGGCGAAAGATGCCAATACGCCAGAAGCCTGCTGGCCATAAGGACGCATAATGCGACCAAATTCCAGCACTCTTACAATCACTCCCATAATGTTACAATATTGTTACAGAAAAGTCAACCCACATAAACCAATCTTCACGTAAATTTCACATAAATTGTGATTTATTACTCTACAGAAGAAAAATTGTGAATTAATACGGCTTCATCGTTAAAATGTAGACTGGATTTGCGAGGACTTTTTCGCCAGGTTAGGCGCAAAACGCGGGCGATCCAGCGGATAGGCGAGACTTTGCAACGACGCATGGCGGAAAAAAGACCGCAAAGACATCCGTCTTTTGAAGAGAGAGCAATAATCCTCATAATAGGGGACTCAATGTCATAAAGCAGAATTGCGGCATTTCATAAAATTTTGCGCGGTTTCTTCCATACATGCCTTGCATGCCGACGTGCCAAGTGAAGCAACCCCTTAGCGGCGACGCCCACGAGAATTCCTGTGACCACGCCTGAGACAATGAGTACAGGGAGATAGGCCATGACGGAAAGTGCGCCGACAACGGCGGAGGCAACGAGAATTTGACCAAAGTTGTGGGCCACGGCGCCTATAACGCTGACTCCTATGGGACTTAGGGGATTGCCGGGCAATCCTGCCAACGTGACCATGGCAAGGAAACTGAGAAGGCCGCCGCTCAAGCTGTATAATAAAGAGAATCCCGTACCTGTGGCGATAGCGGTAAGAAGGCACTTCATAAGTAGTATTTTCAGCGCGTCGCGGGCGGGAAAAAGGTAGATTGAGGCCAAAATCACCACATTCGCCAAGCCCAACTTTACGCCGGGGACGAAGAAATCGAAGGGAATACGATTCTCTATTATGCCCATTACTAACGCATATGCCAGAAAAACCGCCATCAACGCCATGCTGGGACTGTTTTTTTCCGCTCTCTTACTCTGCAATGGCGTCCACCTCCGAATTCGCGTTTGCCGTCGCGCCGCCTTTAACGCGGATCAGGGCGCGATTGGGCAGGCAGGCCACGCACTGGCCTCGTGACGTGATTTTCCCGGCTCTCACGCAATCTTGGGACGGACAGCTCGACGCGGCCACGTATGCGGTACCCGAGCCCACTCGCACAGTGAGGGGGCCCAACGCGCCGACTATCGACACGTCGCGCTCTTCGCCCGACATAGGCAAGATATCCACGATTTTTCCGGCGACCGATATTTCCGCCACGGCCTCCGCATCTCTTGCGTCCCCAAATCCCGCAACGAGCTTTACTGCGCCCCAAACGCCTGCGAAAAGGAGAAACGTGGCTATTATCAGAATGTCCCGGCGGTTCATTTCTCGCCCGCCAATCTGAATCTGCCGTCCGCTATCTCAACCTGACCTAGTAGGCCGGGGCTGAGCAGGACATCCATTCCTTCGGTGACGAATATGCCCTCCGCATCGCGCCGTTCGGCAAGGAAAGCGCGCCCGCGTTCTGCGCCCATCACGAAACAGGCGGTGGACAGGGCGTCGGCTACCGTGGCCGAAGACGCGACGATGGTGACCGACAGCAGACCGTTGTCGGCGGGGCGGCCCGTGCTAGGGTCGAAGATATGGTGGTAGCGGCGCCCGTCTTTTTCAAAGAACCGCTCATATGCTCCCGAAGTGACCACGGCTTTATCGCTTACGTTCAGGGTGCAAAAATAACCGTTTTCGCCTGGAATGGGAGTTCTTACGCCCACGACCCAAGGTTTCCCGCCGAGCTTCGTTCCGTAAGCGTATATATTGCCTCCGAGGTCGATAATTCCTCGGCGAGCGCCGTTTTTTTTCAGAATTGCCACAGCCGTGTCGCAGGCGTATCCCTTTGCAATGCCCCCGAGATCCAATGCCATGCCCAGGGAATCCAATGACACGCCACGTGTCGTCTTGTCCAACGTCACGCGCGCGTAGCCTATTTTTGACATGGCCTCAGCAATTTCGTTATCGGAGGGAATTCGTTCGTTCCCGCTGCCCAAATCCCATAGGGTAGCTACGGGTCTTATGGTGGGATCGAAGGCGCCGTTCGTTTCCGCGCTTATAGCCAAAGCCTCTTCGACAAGCGCGAATACGTCAGAAGAGACCGCGACGGGGCCGCCGGCGCCCGCGCTTATCCGAGCCAGCTCGCTGTCTTGCGAAATCGCGGACATTCGCATATCTATGTCGCTGACAGCCGCAAAAACCTCGTCGATGATCCGACGGCTGTCGGAGCCGTAAAGAGTTACCGCGCTGACCGTGTCTAAAGGTCCGACCAACTGATCAGTGACGGCCTCCTCCTGCTGGAGACATCCGCCGAGAAGCAAAAGGCACGTTGAAAGCAAAACCAATTTTTTCATAAGTTTTTACCGATGTCGCAAACGCGTCACGGCGGCTTGTCTCCGACAAGCCGCCGTGACGCTGTATAGAAAGCTATTATGGCAAAGCTGTCTTTGCCGCGTTAGGCATTGCAGGCGTATACGCCCTACCGCTCTGGTTGCCCCTCCCTCCCGGGGCAGCCGGCACAGCCGTCGCAACAGGCGCACTTGCCGCCGCGCGCGCGGTCGCGCCAGACCTTTATGGCCGCGCCCGCCACGGCGGCGGCCACCAAAAATCCCACCAGCACAGTCCCGCCATACAAGGCGAGAAAACGCGCTACTTGCTGAAGCATGACGCCGTCACCTCCTTACGCCTATCCTTTTCGACTTCCGCCCAAAACTATTGGGCGGAAGTCGGAAGATAGTATATGCTAATCCGCCTCAAAGTAACATTTCAAATGCGGATTGGCATTAAATGCGGATTAGGATTAAAAGGGGCGCGGGGGAGCCTAATAAACGGGGACGTTCCGCGCCTTCCCCGCGCCCTCGCGCCTGGCGGGGCGGAACAGCAGGAACAGGAACGCCGCCAAAATCAGGAACGCCGCCACGGCGCCGACTCCGAAAACCCCCGTCGTGAACAACATGCCGAACTGGTAGATGCACAGAGCGGCCAGATACGCGAACCCGCACTGGTAGCCTATGGCCGTCCAGAACCACCTCGCGTTGTTCATCTCCCGCTTGATGGCCCCCATGGCCGCGAAGCAGGGCGCGCAGAGCAGGTTGAACACCAGGAAGGAATAGGCGGCCAGCCCCGTCACCGCGGTGGCCAGGCTGCTCCAGACCTCCGCGCCGTCCTCGGCCACCTCGGCGAAGCCGAAGAGTATGCCGAAAGTCCCCACCACGTTCTCCTTGGCGATAAGCCCCGTGATGGCGGCCACCGCGAACTTCCAGTCGCCCCAGCCCAGAGGCGCGAACAGCCACGCCACGCCAGAGCCGACCCGCGCCAGAATGCTGTCCTGCATGTCCACCATGCCGAAGCCGCCGTCGGCCCAGCCGAAGCTGGACGCGGTCCAGACAAAGACCGTCGCCAGCAGTATGATAGTCCCCGCCTTCTTAATGAACGACCAGCCGCGCTCCCACATGCTGCGCAAAATGCTTCCCACGGTGGGCCAATGATAAGCAGGCAGCTCCATGACGAAAGGCGTCACGTCCCCCGAGAACAGCCGCGTTTTCTTCAAAATCACGCCCGAGCAGAGGATAGCCGCGATGCCGACGAAATACGCGCTGGGCGCCACCCACCAAGCGTTGCTGAACAGCGCCCCCGCGATGAGCGCGATGATAGGAAGCTTCGCGCTGCACGGGATAAAGGTGGTGGTCATGACCGTCATGCGCCGGTCGCGCTCGTTCTCGATAGTCCGCGACGACATAATCCCAGGCACGCCGCAGCCGGTCCCGATGAGTATGGGGATAAAAGACTTGCCCGAAAGCCCGAAGCGGCGGAATATCCGATCCATGATGAACGCCACCCGCGCCATGTAACCGCAGCCTTCCAAAAACGCGAGGAAAATGAACAGGATAAGCATCTGCGGCACGAAGCCCAGCACTGCGCCCACCCCGGCCACGATGCCGTCCAATATCAAGCCCTGCAACCAATCCGCGCAATTCGCCGCCTCCAGCGCGCCGCCCAGCAGCACGGGGACGCCGGGGACCCATATGCCGAAAGCGGCGGGGTCAGGCTCCTCGCCGTCGAAGCCCTCACCAAAAGCCTCGGCCGCCTCCTCGTAAGCCCCGACCGCCTCCTCATAGGGGGCCGCGCCTATGCCGAAGAGGTGCCAGCCGTCGCCGAACACGCCGTCATTGGCCCAATCCGTGGCCACCGAGCCAACGGACGTGACAGAGACGAAATACACCAAGAACATGACCAAAGCGAAAATCGGCAACGCCAGCCAGCGGTTGGTCACCACCCTGTCGATCTTGTCCGAGGCGCTGAGCCTCCCCCTGCGGTTGGACTTGACGCAGCCGCTTATGATGGAATCTATGTAACGGTACCGCTCGGCGGTGATGATGCTCTCCGAATCGTCGCCAAGCTCGCCCTCGCGCCGCTTTATGTCCTCGTCGATGTGGGCGGCCCGCTCCTGGGTGATTCCCAACTTTTCCATTATCTTCTCGTCGCGCTCAAAAAGCTTGATGGCGAAGAATCGTTGCTGCTCCTGGGGCAGGTCATGAAGGACGGCTTCCTCGATGTGGGCCAGCGTGTGTTCCACGCCGCCTGAAAAACTGTGCCTGGGCACCGTCCTCGCCCCCCCTGCCGCCTCCAAGGCGGCCTCAGCGGCCTCAGCCACGCCCGTGCCCTTCAGCGCCGAAATCTCCACGACGCGGCAACCAAGCTCAGCCGCCAGCCTCTCGGAGTTTATCACGTCGCCGCTCTTATCCACCACGTCCATCATGTTCACCGCCACCGCCACGGGTATGCCCAACTCGGTGAGCTGGGTGGTCAGGAACAGGTTGCGCTCCAGATTGGTGCCGTCGATGATGTTCAATATGGCGTCGGGCCTCTCGTCAATGAGATAATTTCGGGCCACGACTTCCTCCAGGGAATAGGGGGACAGGGAATATATCCCCGGCAGGTCGGTGATGACCACGTCCTTGCGCCCCTTCAGCCGCCCCTCCTTCTTCTCCACCGTGACGCCGGGCCAATTGCCGACGAACTGGTTGGCGCCGGTCAACGCGTTGAACAGGGTGGTCTTACCGCTGTTCGGGTTGCCGGCCAAGGCTATTTTTATTGGCATTGCCTTTCCTCCTTCTAATCTGGTTAGCATAGGCTAACGAAAAAACCAAAAAACGCGGGGCTGACGCCTCGCCACGTTGCCGTCGCATCCGTCCCGCGGCGGCTCACTCCACCTCAATCAACTCCGCGTCGGACTTCCGCAACGAAAGCTCGTAACCCCTGACGGAAACCTCCACAGGGTCGCCCAAGGGCGCCACTTTCCTGACCAGCACCTCCGCGCCCTGCGTGACGCCCATCTCCATAATGCGGCGTTTCACAGGCCCGCCGCCGCCTATCTTAACCACCCGGACTATGTCCCCGGGCTTCGCGGATCTCAATGTGCCCATATAATTTCTCCCTGGGGGTTTCAAAAACCCAACACGGCGCCCGACGGCGAGAAAGCCGACGAACGCTCGACGATAATTCGGCGGGACGACGCTCAGACTATAATCTTGGCCGCCATCTCCCGGCTGATGGCGACGCGGGCGTCCTTCACGCTCACGATGACGTTGCCGTCGGTCTTGCTTATGACGGTCACGAGGCTGCCAGGCACAAACCCCAGCTTCTCCAAAAACTGCCGCGTCTCCGGCTTCCCGCCTATGCTCTTCACGAAACTCTGCGCCCCCGCGCTCGCCAATGCCAACGGCATCATCCCACCGCCCTTTCATTTTCCTGAACCCGCTCGAAACAGGTTCAGGCGTATCCAATCCCAAAGGACAAAAAGCCTCCGGGGTTAGTTTTCGCTAACTCTATAAGTTAGTTTACACTAACTTATAGAGTTAGTCAAGGGGATACGCGTTTTTTTTCGTAAGTGCGGAGCGCAAGTTTAAGCGGCGCGGGGATCCATGGAAATTCATGTTCGCAGATTTCGCTGTTATTGCGTCAGTCCCATAGGAGTTGGAATCTATTTTGCTATGAGAACCTGTCATCTTACGAACTCTCACATACGAGGAAACAGCTTGCGATCGACGGGATGTATGTCCTTCTGACAGATTTCGCGCATGGAAAAGCCAAATCCCGAACATGCCCCGCATCCAAAAATCGGTGGGCGGTCAAAGTAAATGCAACGGTTGCCAGACTAAATGATCCAGAGTAGCGTTTAGTCCGGCAAAGAATGGGCAAAACTGGGGTTCCTGTGATGTGGCTGGAATAACCGAGGGTA
>JAIRPE010000023.1 GCA_031257175.1 Eubacteriales Family XIII. Incertae Sedis bacterium
CGACCCCCTCCGCCGTCATTACGAACCCCTCCGCCGTCATTACGTACCCCTCCGGCGTCATTACGAACCCCTCCGCCGTCCTTACGAACCCCTCCGCCGTCATTACGATCCCCTCCGCCGGCAGTTCGAACCCGTCCGCCGTCTTTAGTACCCCCGACTGCGTCATTACGAACCCCTCCGCCGTCATTACGAACCCCTCCGTCGTCATTACGACCCCCTCCGCCGTCATTACGAACCCCTCCGCCGTCATTACGAACCCCTCCGTCGTCATTACGAACCCCTCCGCCGTCATTCCGACCCCCTCCGGCCGTCATTCTGAACCCCTCCGCCGTCATTACGAACCCCTCCGCCGTCATTCCGAACCCCTCCGCCCGTCATTCTGAACTTGATTCAGAATCTCGTCTTTAGGATTGAAAACAAAGCTACAAGCCAGCGTAGCCGCTAAATTTTGATTTACAATTCTTTATTCCTCCGTGTACGTCCGCGACATGCGCCTTGTTTCCTATGACATCTGTTTCCCTCCTTTTTCTCCTCATATGATTATAACTCGGTTGAGGAAAATGTGTCAGGTTTAATTATATAAGACCACTCAGGTCGCGAATGTTCTCGTTTGCATGGCGGCGCTCCGCGCTTCTCGGCTCGGCTGCTCTCACTGCCTTCTCAAAGTTGTCAATTTATGCTTTCATAGACTTTCGCTCCCGCCTGAGCCGCAGGAATTGCCAGGAGTTTATCCGTATCAATTGAAGCGAATCTGTAGATTCAGCTTTATGTATACCTCCCCATTATCTTCATATAGCTTGGCATACTCATGCCTTGTAGTTCCCGCGCTTTCAAAACGGGTGTTATTCAGTAAATACCCTTTGAAAGAATCTCTGTTGTACAGATGATATGCCAAAATCTCACCATCGGTTTTCACTACGATGTAACCGCCCGTGGCCTCGTCAGAGCCATCCCACGGCGTTGCCGGTTTCATTCCGAGGGCAACGGCGCAAAGCAAGTCTTTAATCTTATGTTCATAAAATTTAGGGCGGCGATGAAGCGGGTCAATTTCTGTAACGTGTTTGAGTAATTCCGTACAATACTTAGCCGAACCGGAATAATACGCCACGAGCATTTCAGCAACAACCACAGCCATTTGGCTGTCTATCATCACAAGATTCTCCGCAAATATTTCATTCTCGAGATTACAGAAAACAAACCGCCCGCCGTTAGCTTTTATCGTCGCTATGCGATCGAGGATTTTAGTTTGGGTGTCAATCGAATTTATCCGACTTATTAGGCTTTTCGGGAATCCTTCGACACGGTAGATGAAGTTTGTGGTCTTTCCGGCATTGAGCAATGTCGGGGAATGCCCCAACTCACTTTTAATGCTGAATCCAACCACTTGCTCATATCCCGTATTGACATCTCTGGTTTGCATACTGATATCAGTTTTATCACCCGACGGCGCTTTTAATTTATGAAGATGAATTCCGTTCATAAATGCTTCGGTTTCTTCCACTGCAAAAGCTCCCTTGCGCGAGCCTTGGTTTACAATCCTGCTATAAACACGGGAGGCTTCTGCAGCAAAAACAGATGACGGGAGTTCCATTATCGGATTCTCGCCAATGTAAACTTTGACCGTAGCTCCAGTGTAATACTCATATTTAGCGCCTTGGACTTCTTCGCGTATAACCTTAATGATTGGGAAGAATATACTCTCTATGCGATTCAGTTGTTCATCGGCGGCATAAATCTTCCCGACTGCCAACAAGCGTAAAAACGCATAGATTTCAGACCATTCACCTTTATTCCCCGTAATCGCGCTCATTTCTCACGCCTCCGTGCTTTCGAGAATTTTTTTGACTTGCATTGCGATGGCCTTAATTACCGGGACAGAAACCGAATTCCCAAGTTGTTTATACAAATGGACGTCTGCAAGGGGTAAAGTAAATGTATCAGGATATCCTTGCAACCTTGCCCATTCCCTGGGCGTCATTTTCCTTATCCCCTCGAGATTAACCGAGCCTTTAATATGTGTTGCCGGCGTCATATCGTGTTCGCGGTTATCGATCAGAAGGTTTCGTTCACGCCCCATACCTCCGCAAACTATAGCTCCCGCCACATCGTTCCAATCACGTATTTCATAACCAAATCCGTGTCCTTTAGCTTCATGGCGGGCGCGATGTCGGCGCAATGTTTCTACATACACATCGGAAAGATAGTATTTTGTAGGAATGGGCGCATTCTCGACAATATCTCCGATTCGCTTGGTGTCATCAGTAGGCGTGGGAAATTTGAAGCCTGTACTGTCGATATCATTGCGGAAAGCCACTATGTAAATTCTCTCGCGATTTTGAGGCACACCATAATCACGGCTATTTAATATCTGCTCATAGACTGTATATCCGAGTTCCTGCAACGTTCCCCTGATAATGTCAAAGGTACGACCTTTGTCGTGTATGGTCAGTCCCTTAACGTTTTCACAGAATATGACTTTAGGCTTATGTTCAGCACATATACGGGCTACGTCGAAAAAGAGCGCTCCTCGCGCCATGCCCTTAAAGTTATCGGAAAAGCCTTTGCGTTGCCCTGCAAGACTGAAAGCTTGGCACGGGAAACCCGCGAGACAAACATCAAAAGCAGGCACATCGTTTTCGGATATTTTGGTTATGTCTCCTGCAATATCAAAACCATCAGAAAAGTTAGCTCGATATGTCTTTTGAGCGTGTTCATCCCACTCGCTGACAAACACGGTTGAGATGGCGTCGCCGAACGCTTCCTCAAAACCGAGTCTGATACCGCCTATACCTGCGAACAAGTCGATTGCTTTTAATTGTTTCATATGCTTTCTCCTTGTTCGTTGTAGGTTTGTGTATCCAACTCCATAATATCGCCCGGCTCTACTGCTAAAGCATTACATATTTTAACGAGTATCTCGGTGTTTACATTTTTGCCCTTTGAGAGTTTTGCCATGGACGCTGAACTGATTCCGGCTTCTCTTTGCAAATCTCCTTTTTTCATCCGTCTGTCTATTAATAGTTTCCATAATTTGTTGTATATGATTCCCATTTGCATTCCTCCAAACTAGCAAATTTCGACTGAAGCCATTGTAACCGAGTCGGAAAGAAAAGTCAAGAAATTTCTTCATCCCTGCAAAGATTATTTTTTATATCGCTAACATTTACTAATTCTCAGATTTGACTTCTCTCAACGCCGAATCACTCTCAAGCCGTGACAGCAGCACCTTCCGTGCCACCTTATACTCAACCCCGATAAAACCTGATTTCAGCAAAAAATAACGTAAGGCGCACTTCTCATTATCCACAACCTGAGAGACTGCTATGACACGTTTCAACATCTTAGCGACCGTAAAGAGTAGTTCAATCTGGTATTACGACACGATGTATTGCGGTTAGGACATAGACTGCCTTTGCCTGGAATTCATCGCAAGTGGTGGGGCGGTTGCGCGGTGGCGGTGATTTATATCCTCGCGATGGCTCTATACATTTTGCGGAGAAGGCGGCCACGCCTCGCTCCTACGCTCAATGCGTTCGCTTCGTTGTCCGTTTTGCCCTTTTTCCCGACGCTTTAGCGACGCTGGAAAAAGGGACAGCAAAGGCGCCTGCCGCACTGAAGCGCGGCGCGCGCGCCGCGCCGGGGCGCCGTCCACTGGCGCCGTCGGCCATCCCCCTCGCGGCCTTTGGCAACCGCGCCGTTTTGAAGCTCTATTCCCCGCGCGGGGCTATGAACAGCTTTGACAAGAACCCCAGGTTCCCAGCCGCCGCGACGTCACCGCCCGCGTCCTAAGGCCGCCCCCTTTTCGTGGGAAGCGGCGTCGGGCCTGGGAACGGCGCCGCACAGGGCCAGGGCGAGGCAGAAAACCAATGCCTTGGCGGTTTCGGCCGCGGCTTCCATCGTCGCGCCGCTAAACAAAGCCGAGACGGCGTAGACCGCCGCCAGCAAAAGGGCCACGGCCAGCATGGGCTTCGCGGGCGGGCTGAGGCTGAAACCGCCCCCCATGGCCAGCATGGCCAATAATACGATGCCGCACAGGAACCAGGCCGCGTCCGTGAACCCGCCCTGGGACGCCAGAAGCAGCAGCCCTATGGCCGCCCAGCCCAAGGCGCGGCCACGGGAAAGGGCGGGGGGCGGCGAGGAAGGTTTTAAAGCCATGAGGAGCCTCCCGAAACGCCTCTCCCCCGAGCCCTGCCTGAGCCTCGCCCGAGCCACGCGAGGCGGCGGGACGGGGCGTTTGTTCTGAACGCGGACGCTATTGTTTCCATAGGGTATATGGTATCATAATATTCCATATGTTTCAATGTATTGAAATATAATACTGTTTTGGTTGGGTAATCAAATAGCCGAACGCTTTCGGCAAGTATTTTTTTTGTCGGATAAGGCGGATATCATGAGGCCGTTGCTCGGAACAATCCCGAATGCCGGGACTGCCTTGGGGCAGGCGAAGGATGAGAGGCTTTCACGTTATGAAACTGCTGATTGACACGAACGCCGTCCCTGAGGCGCGCTGTCAAAGATGGCCGCGGGGGCGCTTCACGGGGCGCCGCCCGCGGCCACGTATTTTTGACTTTGCCATGGCCCGTCAGGCCGCGTCAAGCCGCCTCAGGCCGAGCGGTATCTGTGAACCGCTCCTCCTTCATGTCGTACACGGCGTCGGCGTTCCCAGGCTCGCGCAGGCTGACAAACACATATCTTTGATTGTCGGAAGATTCGACGCCAACGTAATCAGCAGGCAGAATATGGCCGCTGAGGGCGTCTATGGCCCCCCATCCATTGGCAGACTTGGCGCTTCTCACGTATCTGCCGTTCTGCGACGGGTTATAGAGGCCATTTATTGTTTCAAACTCCAGCGGGTACGTCTCTTTACCCCGCAAATCCAGCATGCCGTAGGAGCCGGGACTCGCCGTGCCGCGTTTTACAAGCAACAGAACCTGGGGACCACGCCCGCGGCCGCGGCGTCACCGTCCCAAACGTACTGGTAATAGCAGTCGGCATAATCCCCCTCGCAAAACACGGCCCGCCTCGTCTTGGCGTCTATAAAATTGTCGGAAATCCCGCGATAAGCCTGCGGGGCCGTCTTGACCGCCTAGAATTTTGGTAAAGTCAAAAATCATCCTCATACCTTCATTTTATCCAATTTACTCAGGTCATAGGGCGTGCCCTGGTACACGAAATTAAGCCAATTGGCGAAAAGCAGATTGCCGTGGCCGCTCCATTTCACAAGCACCTTTTTCTTGGGGTCGTCGTCTATGAAATAATTGCAGGGCGGCTTGATGGGCAGGCCGTTGCGGACGTCCCGCTCGTACTCCAGCTTCAGGGTGTCCCATTCGTACTCGCTGTGCCCCTGGACGAAAACGCGGCGCAGGTTTTTGGACGCGACTATGTGCAGCCCCGCCTCCGCCGATTCGGCCAAGACCTCCAGGTCCTCCACCCGCCGCACGTCCTCGGCCATGACTTGGGTGTGGCGGGAGTGGGGCGCGAAGAATTCCTCGTCGAAGCCCCTGGTGAGCTGGTTCTTCTTTTTCTTGACGCCGTGTTTGAACACGCCGAACAGCTTCTCGGGCAGCACGTGCTTCTCGATGCCGTAATGGTAGTAGAGGCCCGCCTGGGCGCCCCAGCATATGTGCATGGAGCTGAACACGTTGCGTCTGGTGTAGCCCATGATTTCCGTAAGTTCCTCCCAGTAGTCCACTTCCTCGAAGGGCAGGAACTCCACGGGCGCCCCTGTGATAATCATGCCGTCGAAGCGCTGGTTTTTTATCTCGTCGTAGGTCTCGTAGAACAGCTCCATGTGGCGGGCGTCCGTATGCTTCGACTCGTGGCTGTCCATGGTCAGCAGATGGAGGTCCACCTGGAGCGGGGTGTTGGCGAGCATTCTGATAAGCTGGGTCTCCGTGACCTCTTTCATGGGCATGAGGTTCACGATGGCCAGCCGTATGGGGCGGATATCCTGTTTCTCCGCCCGCTCCTTGTCCATCACGAAAACATTCTCGCTTTTTAATATTTTTGAGGCCGGCAGGCCTTTTGGGACTAGTATGGGCATTGTCGCTCCTTTATTCGAGGGCGGTCTTTCTTCGGCAGGGCGCCACTTATCCCTCGCCCGCCGTCTCGCCGCCGTTTTTCCGCTTGCCCCGCCGCTAGAAGCTGCCGAAGCTTGCGAAAAATTCTTCCTTATATTCCAAAAATCTCCCGTCCCTGAGGGCCGCCCTGATGTTCTTCATGACGTCCAGCAGGAACGTGACGTTGTGCGTGGTCAGCAGCATTGAGGACAAAATCTCCCCCGCCTTGAACAGATGCCTCAGATACGCCTTGGAGTAATTGCGGCACACGTAGCAGCCGCAGGCGGGGTCCAGCGGCGTGAAGTCCCGTTCGTGCTTGGCGTTTTTTATGTTGACCCTCCCTCGGGACGTGAGGGCGGTGCCGTTCCGCGCCACTCTGGTGGGCAACACGCAGTCGAACATGTCCACGCCCCGCTCCACGCCCTCGAAGAGGCAATCGGGGCTGCCCACGCCCATGAGGTATCTGGGCTTGTTTTCGGGGAGCAGGCCCACGCAGGCGTCCAATATCTCGTACATCAGCGGCTTCGGCTCCCCCACGCTGAGGCCGCCGATGGCGTAGCCGGGCAGGTCGAGCGCCACTATGTCCGCGGCGCTTCTGGCCCGCAGGTCCGCGTGGACTCCGCCTTGCATTATGCCGAAAAGGGACTGCTCTGCCAGGTCGCGGTGGGCGGCTTTGCAACGTCTCAGCCATCTGCCCGTGCGCTCCATGGATTGCTCCACGTAGGCCCTGTCCGCAGGGTAGGGCGCGCACTCGTCGAAGGCCATGATGATGTCCGCGCCCAGGTCGTTCTGTATCTCTATGGCCTTTTCGGGGGTGAGCATGTGGGGCGAGCCGTCTATGTGGGAGCGGAACGAGACGCCTTCCTCGCTTATCTTCCTGAGCGGCCCCAGGCTGAACACCTGGAAGCCCCCGCTGTCCGTGAGCACGGCCCCGTCCCAGTTCATGAAGGCGTGCAGGCCGCCCGCCTCCCGCACCACCTCGCGCCCCGGGCGCAGATACAGATGGTAGGTGTTGGAGAGGATTATCCCCGCGCCCGCCTCCCGCACCTGTTCGGGGCGCATGGCTTTCACCGTGGCCGCCGTGCCCACGGGCATGAACGCGGGCGTGCCGAAAGAGCCGTGGGGCGTGGATACCTCGCCCAACCGCGCCTTGGTGCGTTTGTCCGTCAAATGCAGCTTGAAGCTTACCGCGTCGGCCATTGTCCTCAACCGCCCGCCTTCCGCACTACCAACTCGTAGGCGCCGTCCCCGCCGTCGGTGAGTTTTAAGACTTTGTGGCCCTCCACTTTGAGGCTGCGGGGGATGTTTTGGACGGGCTCGCCGTCGTTCATGCGTATGGACAGGGTTTGGCCGTCGTCCATTTCCTCCAGCGCCACTTTCACCTGGACGAAGGTCATGGGGCACACCGCGTCGGTGATGTCCAGGGTTTTGTCTATAGTCAGGTCAGCCATGATAAGCAGCCTCCATCTCTTCTTTGAAAATCTCCCATCCCTCTCGGTCGATGGCCGTTCGTAACCGCTCGCCCGCCGCCGCGTGCCTGTCGAAGAACCCCAGCGCGGCGTCGGCCACGCGGAACAGCGTCTCCTTGTCGCGTATGAGGGGCAGAAGCTGCTCCCCCTTGGCTATCCTGTTGCCGAAGGATCCGCCGAAGGAGAGCATGTAGCCTGATTCGCCCAGCCAGGCGTCGAAGGGGCAGGATTTGGCGCAACGCCCGCAATGGTCGCATTTCAGGGCGTCCAGCGTTATCTCGCCCTCCGTCTGGCCGAGAGCCCCCGCGCGGCAGGCCTTGACGCAGACGCCGCAGAGGACGCAGGCGTCCTTGAGCCATCGGACGGCGTAGCCGCCTTTGACCCCCAGGTCGTTTTCTTCGGCTTTGAGGCAGTTGTTCATGCAGCCCGTGACGCCGAATTTGAACTTGTGGGGCAGCTCGCGCCCGAAGTACCTCTCGGAAATCTCCGTCGCCAGCGTGTGGGTGTCGATGCAGCCCGAGGGGCAGACGGCGGCGCCCTGGCAGGCGGTGACGGTGCGCACCCGCGGGCCGCACACGCCCGTGTTCACGCCCCCCGCCTCCAACTCCGACTTTACGTCCTCTATGTCCTCCAGTTTTATGAAGGGTATCTCCACTCCCTGCCGCGAGGTGAGGTGGACGCGGCCATGGCCGTATTTTTTGCTGATTTCGGCGATGGTCAGCAACTGGTCGGCGGTGAGGTCGCCGCCCACCACTTTCAGGCGCAGGGAGAAGTTGTCTTTCTGCGCTTGGCGCATGAAGCCGCCGTTTTTCAGCGCTTTGTAGTCCACGGCCATGAGATCCGCTCCTTTCGGTTCGGCTTGCGCCGGGGGTGTTCGGTCTTGGCTTGTTCATTATTTATTATACAGCGGCTTCGGGGAAAAAGCCAGAGGGAGGTTTTGGGAAGGACATCTTGAAGCTTGACGCGGTTCTTGCGGCGCGGTATTATCTATGTATGGATAAAACTAGGGAACAAACCGCCATGCGCGTTTCCCGCGTCACTATAGCCTGCAACGTCGCGCTGTCCGCGTTCAAGA
>JAIRPE010000128.1 GCA_031257175.1 Eubacteriales Family XIII. Incertae Sedis bacterium
AGCAGATAGCCACCGACCTGGGGGTGTCGCAGATGACGGTCTCCAGGCTGGAGAAGATCATCAAGAAGAAGTTTAAGGCGGAGTATTACAGCGGTTAGGGGGTTGCTGGGGGAGAGAGGTACAACACCAGGTACAACATCACGTCGGGACACTCCAGGATATAAACGGGGCTTAACATCAGGCAAAAATTTCCTCAAGATATGCGAAACCCCTTGGAAATTCAGCATTTCCAAGGGGTTTCGCATGGTACTCCGTCAGGGGCTCGAACCCTGGACACCCTGATTAAGAGTCAGGTGCTCTACCAGCTGAGCTAACGAAGCGCACAAGAGAGGAAAATCCTCACCAACAGCACACGGGCGACGCCTTCGCCGCTACTGACCGTGTCGAAGATTATTATACACGATTCCTGAGGCTATTACAACAGTTTTTTCTGTATACACGGGTTTTTTCCGCATGTTTTTTGGCAGAGGGGAACGGACGGCATGACCGTTCTTGCCGTAGCTCCGCATTATCTGTCCTTTTCGCTCCTCGCATAGAAAAACGTGCCGACCGTCAAGCACACGACCGTTATGCAGATCGTCCCGGTTATACTTACAAGGGGGTTAAACAGCGTCACGGCGCCGTATTCCGGCGTTCCCGCGTAGACCACGGCGCGGGTCAGGTCGAGGCAGTACGTCATGGGCAACATGCGGCTTATTACCCACAAAAGCCCGCTGGAATTTCCTATCGGAATTATCGCGCCGGACAAAAACATCTGCGGCATTATGATGAGCATTACGGCAAGATTGGCTGCTTTACGGTTCTTGATCAGGCCGATAAACAACATCGCCAGCGAGCCGGCCGCCAGGCAGATCAACGGCGAAAGCGCGAGAATGGACAGGAACTGCCCGAACGACAGGGTAATACCCATAACCGCGCCGACGATCAGCGTTCCAAGCATTGTCACGACCGCGCTGAATGCCGAGCCGCAAATTTTGCCGATCACGATTGCGTAACGCGACACAGGCGCAATCAACATCTCTTCTGAAAAATTGTCCTCATGGTCGTCCACGAGGGTGGCGACGCCTTGACTTGTCGCCATGAACAGCATATTTATCATCATTCCGACGAGCATAAACATACCGAAATCGAAATTCAGCCCGTCCGCCATGTTCTGAGTAAGATTGCCGCCGATCATTCCCATCATTACCAGCGGCATCGCGAGCGACATGATCAGAGTTCCTGGCGATTTGAACGCCACAGAAACCTCGCGGCATACTATCGCCCAAATCGTGCTTATTTCGCGGAACACCCGTGACGGTTTTTTAACGTCGCCCACCGTTCCTATTACTGTCGTTTTTACTGTAATCTCCATGTTAAGCGGCCCCCTTGTCCCGATTCAAAAATTCAACATACGCGTCTTCCAAAGACGGCAAGCATACTCGTGGCGCGGGATCATAAGCGATTTGCCTTTTCATCGCGTCCGGCGTGGCGCAGAACGCGATTTTACCATGGTTTATGATGCACACCTTGTCTACGTTTTCCGCTTCGTCAATGTAGTGCGTGGTTAGAAAAATCGTTGTGCCGTAACGGTTTCGCACATCGTTGATATAGTCCCACAGCATACGACGGCTTACAGCGTCAAGCCCTTGCGTGGGTTCGTCGAGGAACAGCACGTCGGGCGTGTGAACTAGGCTGCGGATGATTTCAAGCTTGCGCTGCATGCCGCCGGACAGCTTTTTTACAGGCCTGAACAGCGCGTCTTGGATACCCACGATTTCCGCTAATTGAGTAACTTGCTCTTTGTACGCTTTCGGCATGAGTTTAAACGACGGGCGATACCCGTAAAGTCCGTACAGCGCGGCGTGAAAGCGTATGTTTTCTTCAGCCGTCAACGATTTGTCGAGGCTTGGCTTTTGCGAGATAATACCTATACGCTCGCGAACGCGCCGCGCGTCCTTATCCACATCAAACCCCGCGATTCGCGCCTCGCCCGATGTTGTGGAAAGCGTGGTGGTAAGAATAGAGATTGTCGTGGTCTTGCCTGCGCCGTTAGGGCCGAGAAACGCGAAAAACTCGCCGTTGTCTACGCTAAAACTCACGCCGTCCACGCTCGGCGACTTAGCGCCGTTGTACTGCTTCACTAAGTTGTTTACTTCGATAACTTTCATAATGAAAACCTCCGTTTAATTCAGGGCTGCCTCGTATTTGCGGGGGTATTTCCGTCTGGCCATGGGACGGGTTCCGTCGCCGAGGCCGAAAAGGAAAAGATCGCAAAATCATGAGGGTCTTAGTCGGTGAACAGTATCAGTATAAGGCTTTAAATTAAACGGGGGTTAAACCGAAAGTAAATGGAATGTAAACAAAGGCGTGCTTGCGCGAGTTCGGCGCCGTGCGCCGCGCGTTTCGGGCTTGCCGTCGTCGCCTCGCTCCCCAAGGCAACGCTTTGCGTTCAAAATACGCGAAAACGCTTTCGAAAAGCCGCCGATTCGTTGAAAGCTAACTAGTTCCGGGCAAAACAACCTCGAACGCCGCCCCCCTACCCGGTTCGCTCTTTACAGACACGCGCCCGCCGTGAAGCTCAACGATTTTCTTAACAATAGACAGGCCCAGACCATTGCCGCCTAAGGAACGGTTTCTGGCTTTATCCGCCTTATAAAATCGCTCAAAGACGTGGAGCTTGTCCTCTTCGGAGATGCCGCAGCCCGTATCGGCGACACAGGCAATCACTCCGTCCTCGCCGCTTTTCAGCGTTATAATAATGGCGCCGCCGTCAGGCGTGAATTTTATCGCGTTGTTCAGCAGGTTAATCCACACTTGCGAAAGCAACTCCGCGTCGGCGGTTATGGTGCATTTCTGCAAGTCCGCTTCGAGGCCGATGCTTTTTGCTGACCACTGCGGTTCCAAAACAAGCGCGGACGCTTCAAGCTGCGTGTCGAGACGGAAGGTCGTGCGGTTCAGCGAGATTTGGCTATTGTCAAGGCTGGATAATTTTAATAGATTTTCACTTAGACTGGAAAGACGTTTGCTTTCAGTCTCTATAATATCAGCATAATGCCGCCGCTGTTCAGGCGGCAGATTTTCATTGCGGAGAAGTTTCGCGAATCCGCTGATGCTTGTCAGCGGCGACTGTATTTCGTGTGACACGTTGCTGATAAAATCCTGTCGCATTTTTTCCATATTTCCGAGTTTGCACGCCATTTCGTTCATAGCTTCAGCGATTTCGTGGTGCGGCTGGAGAGGGTCAATCTCGACGAACACGTTAAAATTACCGTTAGCGATTTCGTTTAACGTATACGTCAAGCTCTGGTGCATATCGCGCATGTTGTGCAATTGACTGCGTCGCAAAAGTGACAGAAGCGCCCCGAACACGACGAACAAAACCAGAGTTCCCGTGATCGCCGAGAGCATAACGGTCACGACGACAGGCAGTTCAAGCCTTGAAACGATGAAATAGCCGAGCGCCGTGGCGCCCGCAAGCGCGGTCAAGAACGCCAGGCTCGACAACACTTTGCGCAACATATTCACGGCAACACCTCCAGACGATAACCCAAGCCGCGCACGGTGGTTATCTTAAACCCGCATGAGTCAAAGGGAAAGCGTTCGCGAATCCTGCCGATATGAACGTCAAGCGTTCTCTCGTTGCCGTCAAAGTCGTAGCCCCATATATCCTCAAGCAAAGAATCACGAGAGAATGTCTTGCCAGGAAAACCCGCCAATTTAAACAACAGCTCGAACTCTTTCTTCGGAATGATTTCGCCGTTCACAGTGTAGCTGTTCTTGTCAATAACGACATTACCGACCTGCACGGCTTGCGACGACTCGATCTTGTAGCGACGCAGCAAAGCACGGACACGCATCAAAAGCTCGTCGCCCTCGAACGGCTTTGTGAGATAATCGTCCGTTCCCGCCTCAAAGCCTGCCGCTTTGGCGGCAAGCTCGCCTTTCGCCGTCAACATGAGTACGGGCAGATTCTCATAGTATTTGCGCAGATGACGGCAGAGCTCATATCCGTTCATGTTGGGCATCATAATGTCAATTATGGCGAGGTCGGGAGCTTCCTCCGTTATCTTGATGAGAGCCTCCCGTCCGTCGATTGCCTCACAAACGTCAAAGCCGCCGTTTTTTAACAGAACTCGAACCAGCTCTCGAATGTTCGGATCGTCGTCCGCTATCATTATTTTTGCCATGACGGTCACCTCTAAAAATAATTATATCATGCAAATGTAAACAGAAGTTATACTACGTTTGGATTTAGACGAAGCGAGGCAAAAACTATTTTCGGGACGCCGGTCCTATTGCAAGCGCGTCAAAATAGTTATATAATAAGAACAACCGCGACCGGGCCGGGCTCGGCGCCGCGGCCCTAACGCTGATCCGCGTTTAAAATGGCGCCTCGAAGCGAATTAGTGGATGCTGGCTTCAGACTTCCGCCCTGTGATTTTGGGCGGAGTTTGAACATTTTAACTGCGCCCCGCGCTTCAAATGCTGACGGGCGGCATTTGAAAAAGGACAGCTATAAAACAGAATAGCGCTCAGGGGGTGCCTTACCGCTGGCTGAGACGGTTTCTTGCCGAAACCGAACCCCAGAACCTGATTCGGGTAATGCCGACGTAGGGATGGACGATTACGATGCGACCGCAAACAACAATGGCGGGCCGCATTTTTTTCTGTCTGGCGAGGCTCCAGGAGCGCGAGCGGCACGGGGCGCGGACGCGCCCGAAAAGGAGGGCCACAATGGAAAAGAAAAGCAAAAATCTCGTCGTTCTCGTGGAGGGCGCCGTCATCGCGGCGGTCGCCATGGCGCTGTCGTTCGTCCCCATCGAAGGGCCGAACGCGGCGTTTGACCTCTCGCTGGGACTTACTCCCCTGGCCGTCTACGCCGTGCGGCGCGGCCCCGTCCCTGCCGTCGCGGTGGGCGCCGTCTGGGGGCTCCTGCATCTGGTGACGGGCAGGGCCTACATCCTGACTCCCCTGCAATTCGTGTTCGAGTACCCCTTCGCCTTCGCCTTCGGCGGGATGTTCGGCGTCTGCGCCAAACGCGTCCGCAAGGCCATGGCCGACGGCGGCGCGGCGGTCGTCGGCTGGGTGGCCCTCGCCTCCGTGGCCGCGACGGCGTCGCGCTGGTTCTGGCACTTCCTGGCGGGCGCGACCGTCTGGGCGGAGTACGCGGCCGGCATGAACCCCTGGCTCTATTCCCTGATAATGAACGGTCTCAGCTTCATCGGCAATTCGGTCATGCTCGTGATAACCATGACCGCCCTGACGAAGGCCGCGCCCCGCATCTTCCGCGTCGGCGGGGAACTGTGACAATAGGGCGGCGATAAGCCTCCCTTAGCGGGGCGGCGGGCCCCTGCGGCACGTGCCCCGCGGGAGGATATCCCAACCCTTCCATATACTCCGCTTGGCTTATGCGCCCCTGCTCCAGCAGATTGCCGAGAAATTGGCGGTGCCGCGCTTCGGCACGGGCCGCCGCGCCGCTCACGCGTTTTCTCCTTCCAGGGACAGGATGTACTGCCCGTATTCCGTCATGGCCAGCTCCGCTCCCAGCGCCAACATGCTCTCCTTGGAGATGAAGCCCCTGCGCCAGGCGATTTCCTCCAGGCACGCCACGTAGTAGCCCTGCCTGGCCTGTATCGTCTCCACGTACTCGCTGGCCTTCAAAAGGCCGCCGGGCGTGCCCGTGTCCAGCCACGCCATGCCCCTGCCCAGAAGCTGCACGTGCAGCTCGCCCATCTCCAGGTATTTGCTGTTGACCGCGGTGATTTCCAGCTCCCCCCGCGACGAGGGGCGCAAGCTTTTCGCGACGCCCACCACCCTTTCGTCGTAGAAGTACAGGCCGGGCACGGCGTATCGGGATTTGGGCGACGAGGGTTTTTCTTCTATCGATATGGCTTTGAAATTCTCGTCGAACTCCACCACCCCGAACTCGGAGGGATTGTTCACGGGGTAGCCGAAGATGGCCGCCCCTTTGCCTGAGGCGCGGGCCTTGTCCATGGAAGCCGTGAGGTCGGCGCCGTAAAACACGTTGTCGCCCAAAATCAGCGCCACCCTGTCGCCGCCGATGAACCGCTCCCCTATGAGGAAGGCTTCGGCCAATCCCCCCGGCTTGGGCTGGACGGCGTAGGAGAAGGACAGCCCCAGCCTGCCGCCGTCGCCCAGGAGCCGTTCGTAGTTGCCGACGTCCTCGGGGGTGGATATGACCAAAATCTCCTGAATCCGCGCCAGCATGAGGACGGACAGGGGGTAATATATCATGGGCTTGTCGTACACGGGCAGCAACTGCTTGGACGTCACCTTCGTCATGGGGTAGAGCCTGGTGCCGCGCCCGCCCGCAAGGATGATTCCTTTCATCGTTTTCCCCTTTCGTGATAAAAAAGCGCCGTCGGGGCTCCCTCAGCCCGTCACGACGCCGCAGATCCTCTCCGCGTCGTTCAGGCTCACGCCCCCATGGAGCGGCAGGGTGAGAACGCGCCTGGACAGGTCGGCGGCCACGGGGGTCGCGGCGGCGCCGAAGCGGCTCGCGTAATAGGGATGCTCATTGACGGCGGGATAAAAATACTTTCTGGCCACCACGCCGTTCTCGTTCAGGGCGGCGAACACCTCGTCCCTGGTTTTATCGAATTCTTTTTCAAAAATTATCGGGAAATAGGCGAAATTCTCGCTTGTCCCCGCATTGACGGGATTCAGCCTCAGGCCCTTGACCCCGCCTAGCCGCTCCCTGTAGAGGCTTGCCACGGCCTTTCTCTTGTCAATTTCGCCCTCCAGGCCCCGCAGGCAGCACAGCCCCATGGAGGCGTGGAATTCGCTCATCTTGCCGTTCGCGCCCGAAAGCTCGGCCTGCCCGTCCTCGTTCAGCCCGTGGTTTTTCAGCATCTCCAAGGCCCTGAGAAGCGCGGGGCTGTTCACCGCCGCCGCGCCGCCTTCTACCGTGTGGAAAACCTTCGTGGCGTGGAAGCTGAACATGGACGCGTCGCCCAGGGCCGCCACGGGCGCGCCTTCGCGTCTGACCCCGAAGGCGTGGGCGGCGTCGTATATGACGGGGACGCCGTGTTTCGCGCCCAGGGCGGCGAAAGCCTCCGCGTCGCAGATGTTGCCGTAGACATGCACGGGCAGGATGGCCGCGGTGCGCTCGTTCATCAGGGCGGCGGCGGCTCGCGGGCACATGGTGAAGTCGTCGGGCCGAACGTCGCAGAACACGGGGGTCAGCCCCATGTTGACGACGGCGTTGACGGTGGAGACGAAGGTGAAGGGCGTGGTTATCACCTCGTTTTTCGCGGGCGGCGCGACGAGCGGGCCGCCCTGGGCGGGGGGCTCCGCGCCGCCGAGAAGCAAAGCCGCCTTCAGCAGCGCCTCAAGTGCCAGATGGCCGTTGGCGAACAGAGCCAGATAAGGCGCGGAAAGATACTCTTTAATTTCGCTTTCCAGCCTGCGGTGCTTGCCGCCGTTGTTGGTGAGCCATCGCGCCTGCCATATGCCGCGCAGTTCTTCGATATATTCTTCCATTTCAGGGAGATACGGGGATGAGACGTATATCTTGCCTTCGCTCTGCTCCATGAGGCCCTCCGCCAAGCCCGCCGCCGGCTGTTCCGATGAGACGCGGCGCCGCCGTGGCGCCGCGCGCCGGCCGCGCGGGGGTGATCATTTAAGATTATACTATAGAAAGCGGTTGGGCGCAATGGGGGCGTCGCCCCCGCCCTCCCCGGCGGTGTAAAATAGTTCTGGGTTTTGGATCGGAAGATTAAAGAAACAGAAGACCGAAATCCGTGATAAAATGTTGTTTGAACAAGACAATACAGAATCACGGAAAGGCGGTCTT
>JAIRPE010000138.1 GCA_031257175.1 Eubacteriales Family XIII. Incertae Sedis bacterium
GAACCATATAAGGGGGGAATCTTTCCCCGATATGGTTTTCCCGCCGCAGCAAGCCTAACGAGCCGTAGGCGAGGAAGGCTTGCTGCGGCGGCGCGTTGCCTCATGCCGTCCGCTGGAACGTGGCGAGCCGCTCCAGCGGGCTTTTGCGCCCCAGCGTCCTCATGGTCTTCTTGTTGCTCCAAACAAGGGCCTCCAGGTAAGCGTCTCTGTCTGAATCGCTCATCTCGCCTTTGTAGATGATTGTTTTGCTTAAAACGTCGTAGTAGTTCTGGTTCCGAATCTTACGGATTGAAAATATCCGCCCGGTCGCCCCGTGGAGGGAAATAATATCTTCGCCGCCCAGGTTTATGACGTCGGCGTTGGTCGCGGAGGCGACGGCTATGTTGGTCGCGACTGACAGCGACGCGATTATGACGGCCACGAGCGTGACGGCGCACGCCAGCACGACAAGCAGCGTTTTTCTTAGAGGCTTCGCGTTTTTGGCCGAGGAGGGGCCTTGGGAAAAGTGTGGGGCGTGGGCGCCGCCAAAGGCCTGCCCTTCGCCAGGGAATATCTGGAATTCGTTTGTTTCGGTTGGTTTTTTTTGGTTGAAATCGTTAATCATAAGCGCTCCCTCTGTGTTTCTTGATAATTTTAAGTACAATTTATTCGCAAGACGTTGATTTTTGTGAAAAAAAATAACGCGCAACGCATATATATTATATCATATCTTGGCAGAGTTTCATAGGAAGAGAGGTTTCTCACGCAACTCCAAAAAGTCCTAAAAATTCAATATTGACCAACGGAGGGGAGGCGCGCGCCTAAAATGCCCTCGGTGGCGGTCAGCCCCTTGATTCTTGCGCCCCCATGCGGTATTATTTATATGGTAGGGAATGAAATGGAAAAAATGGCGGGCCGGGCGGCGGCCGTCTTTGTGGCGGGCGCGGGGCCGCGGAAGGAAGGAGCGGTTGTTGGTTATGGAAAAGAGGGAGCAACTATACGAGGGCAAGGCTAAGAAGGTGTACGCCACGGACGACCCGGAGCTGCTGATCGTCGCCTACAAGGACGACGCCACGGCGTTCAACGGCCAGAAGAAGGGGCAGATCGCGGAGAAGGGCGTGGTCAACAATATCATGTCGAACATCGTGTTCAAGATAATCGAGGACGCGGGCGTGCCCACCCACCTGGTCAGGCAGCTGTCGGACAGGGAGACGCTGGTGAAGCGGGTGGACATACTGCCGCTGGAGGTCATCATCAGGAACGTCGCGGCCGGCTCGTTCTCCAAGCGCTACGGCGTGGAGGAAGGCCGCGCCCTGGCCAGGACGGTGCTGGAGTTTTCCTACAAGAACGACGACCTGGGCGACCCGCTCATAAACGACGACCATATCCTGGCGCTGGAGCTCTCCACGGAGGGGCAGCTGGCGCTGGTGCGGAAGTACGCCTTCATCGTGAACGACGTCATGAAGAAATTCTTTTTGGAGAAGGGCTTGAAGCTCATCGATTTCAAGATAGAGTTCGGAGTCCACAAGGGCGAGGTGATACTGGCGGATGAAATTTCGCCTGACACTTGCAGGCTTTGGGACGTGGAGACCAACGAGAAGATGGACAAGGACAGGTTCCGCAGGGATTTGGGCAACGTGGAGGAGACGTATCAGGCGGTGCTGGCCAGGGTCAAGGGCTAGGACGGGGCGCGACCCCGCCGCGGCTTGGGAAATGGTAGGACAATGGGAAAAGACGAGAAATTGACGTATAAGTCCGCGGGAGTGGACACGAAGGAAGGGGAGCGGGCGGTCGCGCTCATGAAGGAGCATGTCAAAAAGACCTTCGACCGCAACGTGCTGACGGGCCTGGGCGGGTTCGGGAGCCTTTACAGGCTGGATTTGGCCGATATGGCGGAGCCTGTGCTGGTGGCCGGGACGGACGGCGTGGGCACCAAGCTCAAGCTGGCGTTCATGACGGGGCGCCACGACACCATAGGCCAGGACTGCGTGGCCATGTGCGTGAACGACGTGCTGTGCCAGGGGGCCAGGCCGCTGTTTTTTTTGGATTATCTCGCCACGGGGCGGTTGGACGCGGAGAAGGCGGCGCTGGTGGTGAAGGGCGTGGCCGACGGCTGCCTGCTGGCCGGCTGCGCGTTGGTCGGCGGGGAGACCGCGGAGATGCCCGGTTTTTACCAGGACGGGGAGTATGACATGGCGGGCTTCGCCGTCGGATTGGTGGACAGGGCCAAAATCGTGGATGGGAGCCGCGTCAAGGAGGGCGACGCCGTGGTGGGCATAGCCTCCAGCGGGCTTCACAGCAACGGGTTCTCGTTGGCGCGGAAGGTGTTTTTCGAGAAACAGGGCTACGGGGCCGACCGTTACATGGAGGAGTTGGGCATGACTCTGGGCGAGGCGCTGCTCACGCCCACGCGCATATACGCGAAGGCCTGCGGCGCGGTTTTCCCCGAGGTGGAGGTGTTGGGCATGGCCCACGTCACGGGGGGAGGGTTCTATGAGAACCTGCCCCGCGCCCTGCCTGCGGGGCTGGGCATGGAAGTCTGGCGCGGTTCCTGGCCCGAGCCGCCCATATTCGGCCTTTTGGCGGAGCTGGGCGGCATAAGCGGCAGGGAGATGTTTTCCACCTTCAACATGGGCGTGGGCATGGTCATGATAGTCAGGAGCGCGGAGCTTGACAGGACGCTGGGCCTGCTTCACGGCGCGGGCGAGGAGGCCTGGGCCGTGGGAGAGGTGAGGGCCGGCGAGGGCGTCACTATAGCAGAGGGGGGCCGGGCTTGAGGATTGCGGCGATGGTCTCCGGCGGCGGAACGAATTTGCAGGCGGTCATAGACGCCGTGGGGAACGGCGGGTTGCCTGGCGCGTCGCTGGTCTTGGTGATATCCTCCAACGCGTCGGCCTTCGCGCTGGAGAGGGCCGCCAGGCACGGGATACCCACGCTCGTGGCGGGGCGGCGGGAGTTCCCTGGGCAGGAGGCCAGGACTGAGGCGATTTTGGGCGCGCTGGCGGCGGCGGGGACGGATTTGGTGGTTCTCGCGGGGTACATGAGCATTTTGCCGCCTGAGATAATCCGCGCCTACGACAAGAGGATTATCAACATACACCCCTCCCTGATACCCAGGCACTGCGGGCTGGGATGCTACGGCAGGAGGGTGCATGAGGCCGTGCTGGCGGCTGGCGACAAGGAGAGCGGCGCCACCGTGCATTTCGTGGACGAGGGCGTGGACACGGGGCCTGTCATCATACAGGAGAAAACGGCGGTGCTGGAGGGGGACGACCCTGACAGCCTGGCCGCGCGGGTGCTGGAGGTGGAGCATCGCATACTGGTGAGGGCCGTCAAGATGATAATGGATGGGGAATATTGACCATTTGGATATAAATATGTATGTGGTTATGTGTAAACGGAGGTAGACATGTCAAAGAGGCGGGCTTTAATCAGCGTTTCGGACAAGGAGGGCGTGGCGCTTTTCGCCAAGGGGCTTGAGGCGCTGGGTTTTGAGATAATATCCACGGGGGGGACGGCCAAAACCCTCTCTGAGAGCGGCGTGCGGGTGGTGGGCGTCTCGGAGTTGACGGGATTCCCCGAGTGCCTCGACGGGAGGGTCAAGACGTTGCATCCCGCGGTGCATGGCGGCATTTTGGCCATGAGGGGCCGCCCCGAGCATATGAGCCAGCTTTCTGACCTGAAAATCGGCACGATAGACGTGGTGGCGATAAATCTGTATCCGTTCAAGGAGACTATTCTTAAGCCGGGCGTGACGGCGGAGGAGGCCATCGAGAATATCGACATCGGCGGGCCGTCCATGCTCAGGTCGGCGGCGAAGAACCACAAGGACGTGCTGGCGGTCTGCGACCCCGCCGATTACGCGGCGGTTTTGGATTGCCTGAAATCCGACGGGGCGGGCGCGGAGGGCTTCCGTCTGGGATTGGCCTTGAAGGTGTTCCAGCACACGGCGGCTTATGACGCGCTTATCGCGGAGTATTTCAGGGGGCTGGCCGGGGCGGGGCTGCCCGACAAGCTGACGCTGACCTTCGAGAAGGCGCAGAGCCTGCGGTACGGGGAGAATCCCCACCAAAAGGCGTATTTTTACAAAGAAGCGAAGATTTGGGAGGGAGCCTTGGCGGGCGCGGAGCAGTTGCACGGCAAGGAGCTGTCCTTCAACAATATCAACGACGCGAACGGCGCACTGGAGACGCTGAAGGAGTTCGAGGAGCCGGCAGTGGTGGCCGTGAAGCACGCGAACCCTTGCGGCGTGGCCGTGGGGGAAAACGTCGCCGAGGCTTACAGGAAGGCGCGCGACGCCGACCCCGTGTCGATTTTCGGCGGCATAGTGGCGGCCAACAGGCCTGTGGGCAAGGAGATGGCCGAGGAGATAGGCAAGATATTCATCGAGATAGTCATAGCGCCTGATTTTACCGAGGAGGCGCTGGAGACGCTGACGCGGAAGCCCAACATCAGGCTTTTGAGGCTACGGGGCATAGGGACGCCCGCGCCTGCGGGGACTATCGACGTCAAGAAGGTGAGCGGAGGGCTGCTGGTGCAGGAGGCGGACGCGGGGCTCTTTGAGGAAGGCGGCTGGAAGGTAGTCACGGGCAAGGCGCCTTCCGACAGGGAGCGCGAGGACATGGTGTTCGGCATGAAGGTGGTCAAGCATATCAAGTCCAACGGCATAGTGGTCGTGAAGGACGGCATGACGCTGGGCGTGGGGCCGGGGCAGACCAACAGGATATGGGCCGTCCAGAACGCCATAAGGCAGGCGACGGGGGATTTGAAGGGGGCGGTTCTGGCCTCGGACGCGTTTTTCCCCTTCGACGACTGCGTGGAGGCGGCGGCCGCGGCGGGCATAACTGCCATCGTGCAGCCGGGCGGCTCAGTGAACGACGAGGCGTCCGTGAAGAAGGCCGACGAGAAGGGCGTGGCCATGGTGTTCACGGGCATGAGGCATTTCAAGCATTGACATTGGGAACCCGCCAAGACCTCGCGGGAAGCGCGGGCGGCAAGGAGCCGTCCGGGGCGGGGCGGGCGTTCGGCGGGAGGTTCGCGGCGCGGCGGCCGCTATGGAGGACGAGTTGAAGGTGCTTATCGTGGGCGGGGGCGGCAGGGAACACGCCATAGCCTGGAAACTGAGGCAGAGCCCGAAATTGACAGAATTGTATTGCGCGCCCGGCAACGCGGGGATAGCGGCGCTGGCCGAGCGCGTCCCCATACAGGCGGAGGATATGGACGGCATAGCGGATTTCGCCGTCGCTAAGGGCATAGACCTGGTGGTGGTAGGCCCCGAGGTCCCATTGGCCATGGGCATAGTGGACGTGCTGAAGGCGCGGGGCGTGCGCGCTTTCGGGCCTGACAGGAGCTGCGCGCGTCTTGAGGCCAGCAAGTCGTTCACGAAAGCCTTTCTGGAGAGGCACAATATCCCCACGGCCAAGTACAAGGAGTTTTACGACAAGGACGAGCTGCTCGCCCACATCGGGCAGTTCGGGTTCCCCATGGTGCTGAAGGCGGACGGGCTGGCGGCCGGCAAGGGCGTGGTCATTGCCGAGAACGCGGAGTCGGCGCGGGAGGCCATAGAGGACATGATGGGCAGGCGCGTGTTCGGGGACGCGGCGGACAAGGTGGTGGTGGAGGAATTTCTGAGCGGCGTGGAGGCGTCCATGCTGTGCTTCGTGGACGGCAGCACGATAGTCCCCATGGAGTCGGCGCAGGATTACAAGAGGGTTTTCGACGGGGATCGAGGGCCCAACACCGGGGGCATGGGGACGTATTCGCCCAGCCTGGTGTTCACCGAGGAGCTGGAGGACCAGATACGGGAGCGGATATTGGCGCCGACGCACGAGGGCTTCCGCATGGACGGGCTGGAGTTCCGCGGCGTGCTGTTCATCGGGCTGATGATAACGGAGAGCGGGCCTAAGGTGATAGAGTTCAACAACAGGTTCGGGGACCCTGAGACGCAGGTCGTGCTGCCGCGCCTGAAGTCGGATTTGCTGAAGATAATGCTGGCCGTCACCGAGGACAGACTGGCGGGCCAGGAGATACTCTGGAGCGACGAGAGGGCGGTGTGCGTGGTGATGGCCTCGGGCGGTTATCCCGGCATATATGAAAAGGGGAGGGAGATAACGGGGCTGGACGAGGTCGAGGGGGACGCGCTGGTGTTCCACGCGGGCACGGAGGCGGCGGACGGCTCGGACGGCAGGACTAGGCTCGTGACGGCGGGGGGGCGCGTGCTGGGGGTGGCCGCGCTGGGAGCCAGCCACGAGGAAGCGAGGGAGAAGGCGTACCGAAACGCGGAGCGGATAAGTTTCAAGGACGCCCATTACAGGAAGGATATCGGGGCCGTGGCCGACGCGCCGTGACGCGCCCGCAACAGTGGCCTCAGGCTGGTTTTTCACGTGTCCTTTTTTAAATTATTGGGCGGACGTCGGAAGATAGTACCTATCCAATCCGCTTTAAGGCAACACTTTAAACGCGGATTGGCAATAGGAGACCCACGAAGGGGGAAGCGTTGTCGCGCAAAAGGGTGAAGCTGAAAATCAACCCCATCAGGGCCGGGCTGACCGCCGTCTGCGTGGTTTTAATCGCTTTCGGCGTTTTTAGCGTGTCCGTGAACCGCGAAGGGGGCGGCGGGGACGCGGGGCGGAACGGCGCCGCTTACGCGTCCCTTGAGTATTATGACGCCAAGCTGCGGCAGAGATACGAGGCTTACGGGGCGGCGAACCCGAACATGCCCCCTTCGGAGGTAGTCTGGCGCGTTGACGCGGGGCTGGACGCGCCTTTTTATTCCAACGTGAGGGAGATAACGGACTTCACGCCCCCTGTTCTGGTGAACAAGCATAACAGGCTGCCTGACGGCTACGAGCCCGAGGGGCTTATGTACACCTCTTCGGGCCAGATGATGACCGCGGAGACGAAAACGGCCTATGAGGCGCTGCGCGACGCGGCGGGTGAGGCGGGGTTCCACATAAACGCGGTGGCGGCGTACAGGAGCGTGGAGTACCAGAAGGGCTATTACAACAAGGCTGTCATGGAACGGGGCAAGGAGGCGGCGGACAGGCGCGTCCCCAGAGCGGGGTTCAGCGAGCATCATCTGGGCGTGGCCATCGACCTGGCGGTGGTGGGCGGGGGCGCCGACGAGTTCGCGGGCACGAGGGAGGCCGAGTGGGTGGCGGAGAACGCGCCGTCCTTTGGTTTTATAACGCGCTACACGGCGGAGAACGCGGACGTCACGGGATACGACGCGGCGCCTGAGCATTTGACTTACGTGGGCGCGGAGGTGGCCGGGCGCATGAGCGCGGAGGGGATAGGGAGTTTGGAGGAGTATTGGGTGAGGTATGTTGCATATGGAATTAATACAAGCGACTAACAATGTTGGTCGATTTTCGGACATAAATACAGTATTCTTCTTATTTTTGTAAGATAATAGTTGAACATTAGTCAAAAATAACTTAAAATATATATATATTGTGTAAGCATGATATTCCCGTTATAATCTTAATCTGCGGTTTGGCGTCATAACGGGCAGATTGGGAGGCGCTGTTCTTAGGTGTTTGGTCTGTGATTACGGCGGGGCGTCGTGTGTCGGGGCGCCGCGCCCTTGGTGGGCGGGACGCGTCGGCGTTTGAGCTTCTGCGGCTTCAGCCTGAGCCGCGGCGGTCGTGCGCCAGGCGTTCGTGAGGCGCGTATCCGGACGGCTGCTATTGTCAAGAAACGTAAGGGGAGATTGATGAACCTACAGGGCGAGAGAAACAATCCGGTCTGCAATGAAGATATGAGGGAATTGCTCAAACAAGGTAAGTATTTGAAGCTTTTGTTGGAGAACAGCCCTGAAATCATTATGATGACGGACGCGGAAGGCAGGGTGGAATACTGCACGCACGCGCTCCTAAGGGCGTTGGGCTTGGACTGCTCGGACAGTATAAGAGGCATGCCGTTCACTCAGCTGTACACCAAGATCGGAGACGCGGCCTTCGTGGAGAGGGGCAGAAAACGTTTTCAGAGCGTGAAGTCGGGCGTCCCGACTTCCGCGTTGGATGTCAGCATTGACTTCCCGGGCAATGACCACCCCCGAAAATACAATATACAAACGGTGTCCCTTCTGGACGAAGAAGGCGTGTTCGACGGTATTTTAGCATTCTATTTTGACACTACGGAGGTCAGAGAAGCGGAGGCCAACGAAAGCGCCGCCCTCATGCTCGACGCCATGCCATTTGCTTGTTCTCTGTGGGAAGAAGACGGCTCTTTCATAGACTGTAATCAGGCCGCGCTTAGAATGCTCGAATTGGAAGGGAAGGAGAGCTTCCCTAAGGATCCGTGCGGTTTCGATCCGGAACGTCAGCCTGACGGAGTCAAAAGCCGTGAGCGTTTCAGGAGGATGAAAAACTTGGCGTTCAAATCAGGAAGCCATAGATATTCTTGGATGCGTCTTACCGCCGCCGGCAATGAGCTGCCTGTCGAGACCACCTTGGCCAGCGTCTCTTGGAACGGAAAGCGGAGACTGGCGATGTTTGACAGGGATCTTAGGCAAATCATAGCCGCCGAGAGAAGGATGAAAAAAGCCGACGAGAAGAGCCGCGAGATGGAGATACAGAGCAGATCGGCTCAGGCCGCTTCTGAGACGAAAAGCAGGTTCTTGGCATCCATGAGCCATGAGATCAGAACCCCTATGAACGCCATTATCGGTTTGAGCGATCTGATGCGCACCGATAACCTGGACGATACGCAAAGGGACTATTTTGAAGATATCAAAAGGATTTCAAAGCAGTTGCTGAGACTGATAAACGATGTGCTGGATTTTTCCAAAATCGAAGCCGGCAAGATGGAATTGACCCCTGTACACTTCAACATGTTGGAAATGTTTGACCACATAAGCTCTATGAGCCGATTTCTCGTTGAATCCAAAGAACTGGAATTCATATACTCTTTCGACCTTGAGCCGCCTCATGTATTTTATGGAGACGACATAAGGATAAGG
The DNA here is from genome assembly GCA_031257175.1 of Eubacteriales Family XIII. Incertae Sedis bacterium. Classification (GTDB taxonomy): domain Bacteria; phylum Bacillota; class Clostridia; order Peptostreptococcales; family Anaerovoracaceae; genus JAIRPE01. The sequence goes on from JAIRPE010000138.1 coordinate 8,942, forward strand.
CAGTGCATACTGAACCTAGTCAATAACGCGATAAAGTACACTAAGTCCGGATTTGTGGATTTCAGCGTGAAACAAGTCGTGGAACAAGGCCAAAATTACGTGGCTTTTGTGGTCAAGGATTCTGGGATTGGGATAAAAAAGAAGGATTTGCCCATGCTCTTTGACGCTTTTCAGCGGCTTGACAGCTTCGCTAACCGGGAAGTCGCCGGAACGGGCCTGGGGCTGTCCATATCCAGTATGTTAATAAAGATGATGGGCGGTCGCATTGAAGTGAAAAGCCAGTATGGCAAAGGCTCGGAGTTCACGGCGCTCATCCCCTTGCAGGAAGGGGATCCCGCGCACATAGAGCGCTCGTTGCTGAAAGAATTGCTGGTAGCGGAGGACTCCGCCAGGGCGTTGGTCGTGGACGACAACCCTATTAACCTCAAGGTCGCGGCCGCTTACCTTTCCAGGCACAACGTGCGCGCGGACTCCGCGCCAAGCGGCGCGGAAGCTCTTTCCATGATAAGGAAAAACAATTATGATATAATATTTATGGATCACATGATGCCTGACATGGATGGCGTGGAAACCGTGAAGCGCTTGCGTCGGCTGAGCGGGGCGAAGTATAAAAACGTGCCCGTTATAGCCATGACCGCGAACGCCATAGCCGGAGCTAGGGAAATGTTCATGGCGGCAGGTATGAACGACTATTTGTCAAAGCCCATAGATCCATACGCGCTCAATCAGCTTGTAGGTAAATGGCTGCCTCAGGAAAAGTTGGCCGGGGTCAGAGTGGAAAGGGCCGCAGCTGAGGAACGCGCGGGCGACAGTTGCGTCCTTGACACGGCGGTAGGGCTGAAAAACGCGGCGGACAACAAGGAGCTGTACGAGCATCTCGTGTCAAATTTCATAGAACTGCACGCCGCGGACAAGCGGCTGATAGAAGGCGCGATGCAGGAAGGGGATTTGACTGCGGCTCGTCGTTTTGCCCACACGTTGAAGAGCAACGCCGCTTTGCTTGGGGCCGAACGGTTGCGCAAGGTGGCCTTTAGCTTGGAGACGGATCTTCGCAATGAGGACATGAGCAACATAGCGTCGTTGTTGCGTCGCTTGGATGTCGAAATGGCCGCCGCGCTGGACGCCCTAAGAAAGGCTGTGCCCGAAATGATGACCGAACGTTTGGAGGTTAAGCGCAATTGGCTGAGGAAACTGAATGTGGAGGTCACGCCGGATTACGCCGTCGAGGGAGACAGGGGCTCCGCAGCAGGCGGCAAGGAGGCCGACGCTTCCGTTCGAGGCCAAAAGGCGACGGGAAAACCAGGCGCGGCGAGGGCACGGAAGAGTGGGGACGCGCTCTCTCGAGTCCGCGCTAACGAAGAGGCACGGCAATTTATAAGACGGCTAAAACCTTTGCTGGAGTCAGGCAACACAGAAAGCCTGAACATGATAGAGGGCATAAAAAAATATTTGGGGCATGTGGGCGACGAGGGGGCTGAGCTTTCGGCGTTGATATGGGATTTCGAATTTGAGAAGGCGCTGAACACGCTTTCGACTATAGAGCGCGGGATGTATTGACATTCGGGCTGCGGACGGCGTGCGGGTTCGCGTTCGAGGAGCGGGGATTTTTCAGGCCCCGTCGAGACAGGAGTTGCTGTTGTGGATGAAATAATGGCAGAGGAGTCAAAATACACTATTCTTGTGGTGGATGACGAGAGTTCGAATCTGGCTGTTCTCAACAAGATATTGTCGCCCAAGTACACGGTATTGACGGCGAAGTCGGGAGAGACAGCCCTAAAGCGGATAGATGAAGCCTCGCCCAAGCCGGATCTGGTGATGCTGGACGTGGAAATGCCGGGGTTGGACGGTTTCGAGGTATTGGAGAGGCTGCGCGCAAATCCGGTCACTAAGGATATACCGGTGATCATTATTTCCGGCCTTTCCGGCGAGAACGATGAGGAAAAAGGGCTCTTTCTGGGCGCGGTGGACTATATAGCGAAGCCGTTCAAGGCGACTATAGTGTTGGCGCGCGTCAACACGCACATCAGACTGTTGAACCAGCTTAGAACCATCGAGAATCTAGGCATGGTCGATCCGCTGACATCGATACCTAACCGAAGAAGTTTTGATTCTAGAATGGATTTGGAGTGGCGTCGTTGCATGAGAGAGCAGAAGCCTATTTCATTTCTTATGTTGGATGTGGACAGATTTAAGGGTTATAACGACACATACGGCCATCCGCAGGGGGACGTGCTGCTAAAGACCATCGCGAAGATTTTCGTGGGCGCGGCCAGAAGGCCGGCTGACTTAGCGGCACGCATAGGCGGTGAGGAATTCGGCGTCCTGCTTCCGGACACGCCGCTGGAGAACGCGCTGTACATCGCGGAGCGCCTGCGGGCCGAAGTGGAGGCCGTGAGGCTGGCCACTGCGGACGGAAAGGTTATTACCCAGACCACCGTCAGCGTGGGTGTGGCCACGGCGTATCCCGTGAACGGCTCTAAGATAGAGGATTTCATCGCCGTTGCTGACAAGAACCTCTATTACGCGAAGAACACGGGCAGGAACAAGGTTTGCCACATGGCTCGGTAGCGCGGGCGTGTTTTGGCGGCGGAACGCGGAGGCGATAAATCTGTGATGGGTTCGTGTCGGTTCCGGTTTGAAAAACGATCGGGCAGGTGGATAAGGCGTCGGCGGAGCAATAAATACGGATTATCGTTTAATACGGGTTGAGATTGCGATAAATCGTTTTGTGTCATGGTGCGCAAGTGGCGGAAGTTCATACGGAGACAATACTAATATGGGGAGTGGTGCAGGGCGTGGGATTCCGTCCTTTCGCCGCGAAATTGGCTGAGACGATGGGCGTGAAGGGAGGGATCCGCAATGTCGGCGGCCTCGTTGAGGTGACTGTAACGGGGACAGATGACGATATAGAGGAATTTTTGCGCCGTTTGGCTGCCGATTTGCCAAAACCAGGGGAAATAACCCATTACAGCCGCCAAGTCGCGAACTCGACGGAGAAATATGACGGTTTTTCCATACTGCGCAGCGAGGACGAAGAGACTGAGGCGGCCGCGTTGCCCGCTGACGTGGCGATATGCGACGATTGCCTGCGTGAACTCAGAGATCCGAGAGATCCCAGACACGCGCACCCGTTCATAAGCTGCATGTCCTGCGGGCCCAGATACACCATCATAGAACGGCTTCCCTACGACAGAGAAAATACGGCGATGGAAGATTTTTTTTTGTGCGGATTTTGTGGGGGAGAATACGAGGATATAAAAAATCGCCGTTACCACGCGCAAACGGTCTCTTGCCACGAGTGCGGCCCCATGCTGGATTGGGTGAGCAGGGACGAGTCGGGGCGGGCAGGAGTTTCGGCGCCCTCCCAATCGATACAAAGCGCGTTCGCGGCGAGGGAACGTGCGCTGGCATTGATTGGGAAGGCGGCGGCGGTTGTTCTGGATGACGGGATAATCGCGCTTAAAGGCGTGGGAGGTTATTACTTCGTATGCTCGCCATTTTCATACAGAGCGGTGGAAAAACTCAGAGCAATTAAGATAAGAGAGGAAAAACCTTTTGCCGTCATGTTTCCGGATGTAACTAGGGCGCGGGGATACTGTGTCGTGAGCGACACGGAAGAAAGTCTGTTAAATTCCCTCGCGCGGCCCATAACCTTGTTGGAGCGGCGGAACGAATGCCTAAGCGGCCCCCCCATATCCCAAAACGTGTACAAGAGCAGCCGCTATTTAGGAGCGTTTCTGCCCTCTTTCGGGGCGCAATATTTACTGATGGATCATGTCGGCCCCTTGGTCATGACCAGCGCAAATATTTCTGACATGCCTATTGTCAAAGATGACTATGAGATTTTAGAGATTTTTCGTGGGCAGCCTTTGCTTGGCGGCGTGTTGCGCCATGACAGGCGGATATTGAGCCGCCTTGACGATTCCGTCGTGGCAGTGACGGACGGTCGGCCGCAGATGATAAGGCGTTCCAAGGGCTATGTGCCGACGCCTATACATTTGCGCGCGGAGAGGAACGAGGCGGGACGCGCCGCGACTGTACGGGCTTCCGAAGCCGGAGACGTAACGGCGCTAGGACGTGGCGAGGCGGCCGCGCACGGGAATTTTTGCGTTAATTCCCGCGAAGCGTCCATATTCGCCGCAGGAGGACAGCTGAAGTCCGCGTTTACGTTGACCAAAGGGGGGCTCGCTTATGTCAGCCCTTATTTCGGAGACTTGGAAACGCTGGAATCGGAGGAAGTATATTTGGAAGGTTTAGAGCGCATGGCGCGTCTTTTTCATGTGATTCCTGAAGTCGTGGCCTGCGATCTGCACCCGAACTATTCATCGACAAGAATCGCGGAGGCATACGCGTCGCGGCGCGGGTTGCCATTGCTCAGGATTCAGCATCATCATGCTCACGTCGCGTCGGTCATGGCCGAAATGGGTCTTTCGGAACCGGTGATAGGCGTGGCCTTCGACGGGACGGGCTACGGGACGGACGGGAACATATGGGGAGGCGAGTTCCTTCTGTGCCACGATCACGCCTTCGAAAGAATGGCGCACTTAAAATACGTGTCCATGACAGGCGGCGACTCGGCCATGAAGGAAGGCTGGAAAACCGCGTTGTGCTACGTCCGCAGCCAATCGGAACCAAACGAAGGCAACGGCGCGGAACGATCGGAAAGCGTGGAGATTGACATTTCCGAAATAATAGCTTATAGTATCATGGAAGGCTTTAGAGAAAAGGCGCTGTCGGCCTATGGCGGCGAGGAAGGCGTTAAAGGCTTGGAAGCCGCTCTGTCGGCGGGAGTGAATGTCGTGTCGGTTTCCAGCGCCGGCCGAATTTTTGACGCGGTGTCGTCGCTTCTTGGAATTTGCCACTACAACCGATACGAGGGAGAATGCGCCATAATGCTGGAAAATGCCGCGGCGCTCGCCATGAAGCGGCCAGGGGAGAGCAGGGCATGGGATTTGGCGCTGAAGTTCCATCTGGACATGTCGGCCGTGGTCTTTAGCGTCTGCCAAAAGATTCGCGAGAGTACCGGAGTCAGCTCCGTGGCGCTGTGTGGAGGCGTGTTCCAAAACAGGATCCTTATGGCTGAATGTTTGAGGTTGCTGAGAGCGGGCGGTTTTGCGGCGCACTACAACGTTGCCGTTCCGCCAAACGACGGCGGGCTGTCGCTGGGACAGGCATATTTGGCCGAAAGGCTCACGGGGGTTCGCTCTGGCGTCTTCCGTGGCGGGGACGCGAGAGCGGGCTTGACGGGCGGCATGGAATAATTGGTGAGGCTAATGTCGATAGATATAGCGCGCGAGCATTTGAGGCAGTGGGGCAAGGACGATAGAATACTGGAGTTTCCGACATCCAGCGCCACGGTGGAAATGGCGGCGACGGCAGTTGGGACGATGCCCGCCAGAATATGCAAGACGCTTGCGTTCAGGAGCGAGGGCGGTTGCGTGCTAGTTCAAACAGCCGGCGACGCGATGATAGATAACGGCAAATTTAAAAGCGTCTTCGGCATGAAGGCGAGGATGCTGTCGCCCGACGAGACCTTGTGCCACACGGGGCATCGAGTAGGCGGCGTGTGCGCTTTTGGCATTAGTCGGGACGACGTGCGCGTTTTCGCGGACGTGTCGTTGAAGCGTTTCACTACCGTATTCCCCGCTTGCGGCAGCGACAACAGCGCGGTGGAACTCAGCCCTATGGAGCTTTTCGAGATTTCAGGGGCTTTGAGGTGGATAGACGTTTGCAGAGATTGGGATGAGAGTTTATGTGTATAGCTGTGCCAGGCAAACTTATTTCTACCGATGGGCATATCGGTAGAGTGGACTTTAACGGGAACGTAGTTCAGGCGCTGATGGGCGCGGTGGACGCAAAGCCCGGGGATTACGTGCTGATTCACGCGGGATGCGCCATAGAGGTCATGGACAGCGGCGGCGCGGAGGAAATTTTGGCGGCCCTCGCCGAGCTGGACGGGAATACCGTCTGACCAAAGGGGCTTTTAAAGTCGGGCGACATGCTGTCGGAGGGGCCAAAATGAAGGAATTTCTTGTAGTTGACAATTTGTCAAAAACGTTCAAACTTTCCGCAAAACAACGCAAGATAGAAAAAACGGAATCCAAGCGGAAGGTGGCCGTTAACGGCCTGTCGTTCTCGGCGCGGGAAGGGGAAATATTCGGCCTGCTGGGGCCCAACGGCGCGGGAAAGACGACCACGCTCCGCATATTGGCCACGCTGATAAAGCCCGACAGCGGGGACGCCTTCCTGAACGGCAAGAGCATTTTGGAAAACCCTGGGGAGATAAGGAGAAAAATAGGCTTCCTGACCAGCGAGCTGAAGCTGGAGGAGTTTTTCACGCCCAACTACCTGTTCAATTTCTTTTCCGCCCTCCACGGCATAGAGCCGGAGCGAAGGGACAGGCGGAGAAAAGAGCTGTTCGGGATTTTCGGCATAGACGATTTCGCCGAGGTGAAGGTTTCCGCCATGTCGTCGGGCATGAAACAGAAAACGTCCCTGGCGATCTCCGTGGTCCATGACCCCGGCTTCATCATCTTCGACGAGCCCACCAACGGGCTGGACGTGCTTACCGCCCGCGTGGTGACGGACTTCCTGGCCGCCCTGAAAGCCGAGGGCAAGACCGTGATCCTGTCCACGCACATCTTCAGCCTGGTGGAAAAGCTGTGCGACAGGGTAGGCGTCATCATCGACGGGGAGATGATGCGTTGCGGGGCTTTGGCCGAGGTCAAGGCGGGCAGGGACATGGAGGACGTGTTTTTCGACATCTACAGGGAAAAGAAGGGAGAAATCGCGTGAGAAACATCGGCACCGTCATAAAAAAAGAATTCGCCCGCTTTTTCGGCGACAAACGCCTGCTTTTCACTTCCTGCATCATGCCGGGCCTGATGATATATGTCATATACTCGATCATGGGCGGCGCGATCTCCACCATGATAAACTGCGACGCGGATTATGTCCCCCAGGCTTACGTTGCCTACATGCCGGACTCGGTCAGGAACTTTTTTGAAGGGGAGGGGGTCATCCTCGAGTCGGTCGCCCCAAGCGACGCGGAGGCGATAATAAGCCGCATAGCGGACAAAGACGCGGATATCTGCGTTGTGTTCCCCGAAAAATTTGAGAGGGAGACGGCCGACTACGACGTCCTTGCCGCCAACGGCAAGCCCGCGCCGAACGTGGAGGTGTACTACAATTCCTCATCACCGCCCTCGTCGGATATGTACGGGAAAGTTATGGCGGCTTTGGACGGCTACGAAAAAAGCATCGCCAACAAGTTCGACGTGAACAGGCCCGAGGGCGAAGCCGGCGGCGGGTACGACCTGGCCACGGACAAAGACGTGTCGGGGCGCGTGTTGTCGTCCGTGCTGCCGCTGCTGCTCATCATATTCCTGTACTCAGGCTGCCTGGCCATCGCGCCGGAATCCATCGCGGGAGAGAAGGAACGGGGGACTATAGCCACCTTGCTGGTCACCCCCATCAAAAGGAGCGAGCTGGCCATAGGCAAAATCATCAGCATCACCGTCATCGCCTTGCTCTGCGGTTTGAGCAGCTCCCTGGGGACGCTCCTTTCCATGCCTAAGCTTTTGGGGGCGGGAGGCACGGGCGAATTGGGCATACAGGCGTTTTACGCGCCCAGGGACTACGCGTTGCTGGTAATAGTGATACTATCCACGATATTGGTGATTATTTCGCTGATTTCCCTGACGTCGGCCTATGCCAAGACAGTGCGGGAGGCGAGCCTGATAGCTTCGCCGCTGATGCTGGCGGTCATGCTGGCGGGGGTGAGCGGGATGTTCGGCACCGAGAGCCGAGCCGCCTATTATCTGATACCTATCTACAACAGCGTGCATAGCATGAGGGGAATACTGGCCTTCGACTATCTGCCGTTGAACGCCGCGACCACCGCCCTGTCGAACCTGGGCTACGCGCTGGCGGGGGGCTTCGCGCTGGCGAGGATGTTCGACAGCGAGAGGATAGTGTTCACGAGATGACCGACGCGGGGCGGCTCGCCTTGGGCGGCAATCCGAACGCGGAAAATCAAACGCGGAAATCCAAATTAAGAAGGGCAGCGCGCCCACGAGGCCCCGTGATATGGTATACTATAAGGAGTGAGCAAGCCAGGCAATCGCGCGCGCGGTTCTTTAGGGGCCAAGCGTGAGGAAAGTCCGGGCTCCATAGGGCAAGGGTGCCGGATAACGTCCGGTGAAGGTGACTTTAAGGAAAGTGCAACAGAAACACACCGCCGAAACGGGGCGCGTCGCGTCGTCCGTGGCAAGGTTGAAATGGTGAGGCAAGAGCTCACCGGCGGCATGGTGACATGCCGGCCGTGTAAACCCCACCCGGAGCAAGGCCAAGCAGGGCGTGAAAAAGGCGGCTGCCCGTCGCCGCCCGGAATGGTGGGCCGCATGAGCCTGTCGGTAACGGCAGGCCTAGATAGATGATTGCTTAATACAGAACCCGGCTTATGGCTTGCTCATTTATTTGCATATTATTAGCGAAGAACACGCCGCCCGTCCAAGCTTTTTGGGCGGGCGGCGGTGAGCAATGCCCGCAGTCCCGCCAGGAGCGGGGAAGGGTGGCCGCATGCGGCGGCGCATTAGGGGGGTGGACGATATAGACGAGGACAAAAAGATCGCGGAAAACAGAATGGGGGTTCAGCCCGTCGGCAGGCTGTTGGCTTCAATGTCATTGCCTGCCATGGCATCCATGCTTATACAGGCGTTATACAATATCGTGGACAGCGTGTTCGTCTCCAGGCTGTCGGAGAGCGCGCTGACCGCGGTCACGCTGGTGTTCCCCGTGCAGATGCTGATGGTTTCCGTGGCTGTGGGCGGGGGCGTGGGCATAAGCTCGCTCATCGCGCGGAGGCTGGGGCAGAAACGCTTCGATGAGGCCAATGACGCCGCCGTCCACGGCTATTTTTTAGGGGTCATAAGCTGGCTGGTCTTTGCCGCGTTCGGCATTTTCGGCACCGAGCCGTTCATAAGGCTGTTCACTTCGGACGAAGAGCTGATATCCCTGGCGGTGGTGTTTTGCCGGCTCATAACCGTCGGCTCTGTTTTCGTGTTCATCGGCGTCAATACCGAGAAGGTGCTTCAGGCCACGGGCAACACGCTGTTCCCCATGATATTCAACATCGCGGGGGCTTTCTTGAACATCGCGCTGAATCCGATATTGATATTCGGCCTGTTCGGCGCGCCCAGGTTGGGCATAGCGGGTTCGGCCACGGCGACGCTGATCGCCCAGTTCACCGCCATGTCCATCGGCCTTTTCATGATGCTGCGCTTCAAGCATCCCGTGAAAATCAAGCTGAAAGGCTTCCGCGTCAAAGCCAGGACGGTGGCGGACATATATTCCGTGGGGCTGCCCTCCATCATCATGCAGGCCATAATGTCGGTGGTGATTTTGGGGCTGAACGCCATCCTCATCGGGTTCTCGTCCACGGCGGTGGCGGTGCTGGGACTGTATTTCCGCGTGCAGTCGCTGATATTCATGCCGGTTTTCGGCCTGAACCAAGGCGCCCTGCCCATAATGGGCTACAATTTCGGGGCGCGCAAGAAGAAAAGGCTGTTGGACTGTTATTTAAAAGCCTCGGTCACCGCCGTCGTCATAATGGCGGTGGGAATGGCGGCGTTCCAGGTGTTTTCAGAGGACATACTCCGGATTTACGACGCCTCGCCCGCCATGATGCACATAGGCGTCAGGGCTCTGCGCATAATAAGCCTCTGCTTCGTCCCGGCGGGGTTCTCCATAGTCTCCGTGACGCTTTTCCAGGCGTTGGGGCACGGGTTCCTGAGCATGGTGATTTCCATCGTCAGGCAGCTGGCGCTGATTCTGCCGTTCGCTTGGCTCCTAGCCAGATTTTTCGGCGTTGACTACGTTTGGTTCGCCTATCCTTTGGCGGAGGCGGTGGGCCTCTGCGTCATGATTTCCTTCGTGCGTTGGGTTTTCGTGAAGGATATAAGGGATTTGGGGTAGGAGGGGCGACGCCTACGCCAAGCGGAAGAACTTCTTCAACGCTATGAAGGAGAGCCGCTCGGGCTATGCTCGGGCTATGGCGCGGGTGCGCTCCGTCGTGCTGTCATACGCGCTTCATGCCGCCCAGGAGCCTCATCAGCCTCTCGACGCAGTCTGCGGTTAGGGCGGGGGAGTCTTTTATGGCGCGTCTGATGGTCATGGGGGAGTTGGATATGGAAAATATGCCCGTCACGCCGCGACCGTAGAGCGGCTCGATACCGGCGCCTATGCTGCCGGCAAGCAATATTACGGGGACTCCTGCCTCCTTGGCGGCTTCAGCCACGCCTAGGGAGGTTTTTCCATTTAGGGTCTGACCGTCGCAGCGACCCTCGCCCGTGAACACCAGCGCCGCGCCTTTGAGCAGGTCTTTGAAGCGAACCGCGTTCAGAACCAAATCCACGCCGCTAGTCAGACGGGCGCCGCAGAAGGCTATCAGCCCGCCGCCCAGGCCGCCTGCCGCCCCCGCGCCAGGCACGTCGATGACGTCGACGCCCAAATCCCGCTTGATCACCCGCGCGGCGCGTGACAGGTTGGCGTCCAGCAACATGGCTGTTTCCAGGTTCGCGCCTTTTTGAGGGCCGAATATAAGGCTGGCGCCGTTCACGCCGCACAGGGGGTTGCTCACGTCGCAGGCCACGTCGAACACGCAGTCCGCCAGCCTTTTGTCCGCTTTTGAGGCATCTATGCGGCGCAGCTTCTCCAAGCCGCCGCCGCCGCGAGGTATTGGCCTTGAAGCGTCGTCGAGCAGGGCGAAGCCGAGAGCTTCAGCCATTCCCGCGCCGCAGTCGTTGGTGGCGCTGCCGCCAATGGCCAGCAGGAAACGGCGGTATCCCATGTTCAGCGCGTTGATTATCAGCTGCCCGAAGCCGTAGGTGCTGGTTCGCAGGGGGTTCCTGCTCTCTGGCCTGATGAGGCACAAGCCCGACGTTTCGGCCAGCTCTATCACGGCGACGCCGTCCCTGGGGTTCAGGCGCGTCGACGGGCGCGCCCGCCTGTCGGCGGCCGCGGATGTCTCGACCGCCTGATTGCGGGGAGGCCTGTTTTCCGTTGCTCGCCCACCTTGGTCGGATCTCGCGGACGATGAGTTGGAAATATCGAAGTTCGAGGGTATTATGCCGTATTTTGCCCTTCTCGTCTCGCCCAGGGGGTTTTCCACCACGCGGCGTATATAGAACCCGCCCGCCGCTTCCACGATGGTGGTCAGCGCCCCCTCGCCCCCGTCCGACATGGGGACGCGTATCACCTCCGCTTTCGGGAATACCCTGTGAACGCCTTCCGCTATGGCCGCGCAGGCTCTTTTAGCCGACATGCCTCCTTTGAAGGAATCCGGGGCGGCGATTATTTTTAGATTTCCGTCCATAATTTTCTCCAGAATTCGGTTGCCTCAGGCAAAGCGTGACGCCGCGCCCTTTGAAGGGGGCGGCGTCGGCTCGTCTTGGGCCTAAAAAATCAGTAGTTGTCAGTTTCTTTTGCCCACTCGGACAGGTAGAATGCCGTTTTCTGCGGGTCTGCTTTCAGCGCCTTGCCCGTGTTCAGCACGGGAGTCACCGATGAGTAGGTGGGAATCAGCCTGTTGTTGAACACCGCGCTGATCTGCTCCTGGTCGATGGCGTACTGCGCCGCCTTCCTCAGGTTCTCGCTCTTGAAAATCCCGTCGAAATTGAATGCCAGGTAGTTATAGGCGTTGCCTGGGATTTCCTTGAAGGTGAATTTGGGATCCTCCTTGACCATGTCGATTTTCGCCGTGGGTATGGTGTACATGATATAGATGTCCCCGGCGCGGAGGGCTGAGAACACAGTCTCGCTGTCCTTGATGAACTTCATCTGGATGGTCTTGATTTTCGGCGCGTATTTCGTCTCCGTGGGCATGTAGCCAGGGTTCGCCTCGAAGAAGATTTCCACGTCGTTCTTCTTGATGGCGATGTATGGCCCGCTGCACACCAGATTGTTGTTGTAGCTCGCGCCCTCGGTGTACCATGACTGCTCGCCGTAGAGGACGTCCTTGCCCGCCTCGTAAGCGGCGGGGTCTTTCAGGAACTTCGCGTTGACCGTCTCTATCTGCTTCTTCGACACGATGCCGCCCGAAGAATGGGCCAGCACGTTGAGTATCTGCGGGAAGGCGTACTTGGTGGACATATGCACCACTTGGTACACGCCTGCGGCGTTGTCTGCGGCGGCCTTGTCGGCGGTCAGCGAGGTGACGGGCGCTACGGCGCCCTCGTTCAGCACGTCGTACACGCTCTTGCCGCTCTGCTTGGAGGGGACGGACTTGAGGGACTCCAAGTCGGTCACTATCTCACTTTTTTCCATTGCGGTGAAATTGTTGAAATTCTTGTGGTCCGGCACGCTGTCCTTGTTCATCATGCGATCCAGGGAGAACACCGCGTCCTCCGCGCCGACCCGTTCGCCCGTGTTGACGGCGTGGCCGTTCTGCACCTTTGAGAAGAACACGTCGTCCCTCAGCAGGAAGTAGAAGTCCGACCCGTCGTCGCTGATGGCGTACGCCTTGGATAATGTGCTGTCAGTCGTGATTTCGTCCGTGTCCGTCAGATTCATCAGCCTGATGTAGGAATTGGTGTTGAGCATAAAGGTGGAGCCGTCATCGGCGCGGACGGGATCCAGGGGGGTCAGGTCGGAGGCGGTCTGGCTCATGATGAACGGCATGGAGGCCATTTTCGACTCATCCTTGAAGCGTAGCTGCTCCCAGCACATGGAGCGGGATTTTGAAATCCTCACCGTGTCAGGGTTCATTATCTCATTGTTGACCGCCAGGGTCTTGATGGAAACGTAGATGGGTATAACGTACGCCTTGTCCTCCACCAAGTAGTCTTCGAACTTGTTGTAGGTCTCGATGTACTCTTCGGGGGTCTGCGTCGAGCCAAGTTCTATATACTCGTCCAGTGTCGGGTCGTTGATGCCGTAGAGGTTCAACGGGCCTTTGGAGTGCCAGACGGAGCGTACCGCGTAGTCAGGGGAGCCTGTCACGGTGTTCCAGTAGGTGATGGCCAGGTCGAATTTTTTCGCGTCCACCGCCGCGCGCCACGAGGCGTAGTCGGGCAACAGGCTGATTTCAGGCGCGAAGCCGGCTTTTTCCAGTTGGTCTTCGATGATGTTCGCCCAGGCCTCGTCGCCGTAGCCCGCGTTGGTCAGGATGACGACCTTGGGCTTGTCCTTGGGAGTTACAAGGCCCTCCATGGAGACTTGGCCGTTTTCGTCTTGATTACCGCCGCCTGTGGCGGCTTCTTTGTTCCCGCTGGTGTAACAGCCCGCCAAAAGGCAGGAGAGCGCCAGCAACATTGCCAATAATTTCTTGATTCTCATTCTTCTTCCTCCTATAAAACATATAAGAATTAATATGCCAAAGCGTCAGACCGCAGTCCGTCGCGTTTAGCCGATCATCAGGCCGCCCGCCTCAATTCGCATAGACGAAGGGCAATCCCTTGATTTCCTTGTGGCGGGCGCAGGCGCAGTAATGCCCTGGCGCGATTTCCTCTATGGGCACGTCCCGTGCCACGCAGACCTCCTTCACGAAGGGGCAGCGGGCGGAGAAACGGCAGCCGGGCTTGGGGTTGATGGGCGACACTATCTCGCCTTTCAAAATCATGCGCCGACGCCCCACCTCGATGGAAGGTATGGCCGACATCAGCGCATGGGTGTAGGGATGGGCGGGATCGTCAAAAATATCCTTTTTTGAAGCGAATTCCACCATCTGCCCCATATACATGACGCCCACGTTGTCCGAGATGTAACGTACCACACTCAGATCGTGGGATATGAATATGTACGTCAGTCCCATCTTTTCCCGCAGATCCACCATCAAGTTCAGGATTTGCGCCTGGACTGACACGTCCAACGCGGACACGGGTTCGTCGCACACCACGAATTTGGGATTGACGGCCAGGGTACGGGCTATGACTACCCTCTGCCTCCTGCCGCCGTCGAACTCGTGGGGGTAGGCGTTGTAGGAGCGGGCGGAGAGGCCCACCAGCTCCATCAATTCCTCCACCCGCGCCTTCCGCTCCCTGTCGCCCATGTACTTTTGGAATACGCGCAACGGCTCCTCTATGCTCTGGGATATGGTCAGGCGGGGGTTCAGGCTGGAGTATGGGTCTTGGAATATTATCTGCATGTGCCTGCGCATTTGGCGCATTTCCTCATCGTTGAATGACGTCACGTCCATGCCGTCGAAGATTACGCGGCCGGACGTGGGCTCGTGGAGCCTGAGTATGGCGCGCCCCAGCGTGGACTTGCCGCAACCGCTCTCGCCCACTATGCCCAGGGTGTTGCCCTCGTCAATGGAGAAGGACACGTTGTCCACGGCGAATAGGGTGCCCGAAGCGACATTAAAATGCTTGTTCAGGTGTTTTACCTCTAATAACGTTCCCACGTCTTGCTCCTTTGCGTTTTCAGAAATCCCCCGCGCTATAGATGGCAGGCGTATATATGCCCCTCGCCCTTCATGGGCGGCGCCTCGCGCTCGCATATGGGGAGGCGGCGGCGGCAACGAGGGTGGAAGGCGCAGCCTTCGGGCAGGTCAGCGGGATTAGGCGGCAGGCCGTCTATGGGCATGAGCCTCCGGTTCTCGTTCTCCAGCCTGGGAATGGAGTTGAACAGCCCTTCCGTGTAGGGGTGCCGCTTGTTCCTGAACACCTCCTTGACCGTGCCCAGCTCCACGATATTTCCCGCGTACATGATGGCCACCCTGTCGCAGGTCTCGGCCACCACGCCCAAGTCGTGGGTGACCAGCAGCATGCTGGCGCCCGTCTCGCGCTGCAACCCCCGTATGATGTCCAGCACCTGGGCCTGTATGGTCACGTCCAAAGCGGTGGTGGGCTCGTCGGCGATGAGCAGCTCGGGCTCGCAGAGCAACGCCATGGTGATGATGACGCGCTGTTTCATGCCGCCCGAGAACTGATGTGGGTAGTCGTTGAACCTGTCGCCTTTCACGCCCACCCGCTCCAGGGAGCGTATGACCAGAGCCTTGGCCTCGGCTTTGCTCAGCTTCTTGTTATGCTCGCGGACGACCTCCATCAGTTGTTCGCCCACGGTCATGACCGGGTTCAGCGCGGTCATGGGGTCTTGGAAAATCATAGATATCCCTTCGCCCCTTATGGCGCGGCAACGCTTTTCGTCGGCGAATATTAGATTCTCGCCTTTAAAATTTATCTCACCGTCCACTATGACGCCAGGCGGATCCGGCACCAAGCGCATGACGGACAGGCAGGTGGTAGTTTTGCCCGCGCCCGTCTCCCCCACCAGTCCCACGCTCTCGCCCGCGCGGATTTCCAGATTCACGCCCCTGACGGCCTTGGCGGTCTCCGTCTCGGTCAGGTAATAGACGTGCAGGTTTTTTATCTCAAGAATAACGTTTCCTGGCATATGCCTTCTCCTTTATACGATGCATCTGCGGCGCGTTGGCGGCGCGGGCCTGCCGAAAGCCGTCGGAAAGCCCTGCGGGCGGCTTTCGGCAGGCCCGCCATGGCCGTTGCGTCATTTAAGCTTGGGATCCAGGGCGTCTCTCATGCCGTCGCCCAGGAAGTTGAAAGCCAGCACCAAGACGATGATGAAAATCCCTGGGTATATGGCCAAGTAGGGGTTGGTCTCCAAGTATTTGCTGCCGATTTTCAGTATGTTGCCCCATTCGGGAATCTTGGGCTCCACGCCCAGCCCCAGGTAGCTTAGGGATGAGGTGGAGAGGACGGCTATGCCTATGCTCACGGAGGCGCGCACTATCATGGGCGCCATGGAGTTGGGGACCACGTGCTTCAGCAATATCTCGAAGGGACGTCTGCCGTAGCCCCTGGCCGCCTCAACGAACTCGCTGTTGGAGGTGACCATGACCTGCGCCCGCATGGTTCGGGCGTAGACGGGCACGTTGCTTATGCTCAGCGCTATGATGAGGTTCAGCATGTTGGCGCCGAAGGCCGCGATTATGGCTATGGTGAGCAGGGTGCCAGGCACGGCGAAGAACACGTCCATGACTCTCATTATCACGTTGTCCAGCCGATTTTCATAAAAGCCTGCGGCGGCTCCCAGCAGGCCGCCGACAACGAAGGGCGCGGCCGTGGAGATCATGCCTATTATCAGGGATATGCGGGCGCCGAAAACGATGCGGGTGAATATGCAGCGCCCCAGGTCGTCGGTGCCGAAGGGGAATTCCATGCTAGGCGCTCTCATCAGGGTGGAATAGTCGTTGCTGGTGGCGGTGCGATAGTCGAAGGTGAGCGCACTGACCACGGACAGGGTGAGAAGCACCACTATGACCAGCAGTCCCAGTATGGCCATGTAGTTGCGGAACACGCGCCTCAGGGTCTCCACCCATTCTATCGAGTTCCTGCCGCCCTCGTTGCGTATGCGGGCGAAAACCACCAGAGCCAACAGGAGGGCGAACACGTTTCCCACTGCGGCGGTCAGCGCGAGGATGGCGGCCAGGGGCGCGAGACGCGCGTATCTCCCGGTGTCGGCGGCGCGGCTCACCAGAACAAGCGCGACGGCGTAGAACGCCATGGACAGCGCCAAAAGCCCCTGGCCCAGCCAGAAATTTTCGGGCAGCTCGGGCTTGAACAGGTTGAGCGAGCCTATCACGAAAACCATCATGTTGTTCAAAATGGAAAAATACGCCAGATGATACTCGATGGGCTTCGTCTTTTTGGCAGTCATGAAGCCCGCTATGGCGGAGAAAACATTGCCGATAAGCACGAAAGGCACGAGCAGCACGGCGGCGGCGCGAACCCATGGCGCTATGCCGTCCTTGGCTTTGATCCCCGCCCTGGACGCCAACGCCAGAGCCAAGCTCAGGGCCGCCGCCGCGAGGTAGGCCAGCCCCAGGGGGAAGGACATTTTGTCGATGTAGAAGCCCATGACGCTTTTGTCGAAATTGTTGTAGAGCAACACCAAGGCTATGACCAGGCTGGCAGCCCAGCTTATGTTGAGGGCTCCCAGCTCCGAGAAGTTTTTCAGCTTCCGGGCCTCGGTTCTTTTGAGGAATGTTTTGTTGTTCATCATGCCCTCCTAATTGCCTTTTATTTTCATCTTTATGCGCGGATCCAGGAAGGCGTACAGTATGTCCACGAAAAGATTCACCAGGCTGACCACTATGGCTATGTAGACCACGCCCGCCAGCACCGCAGGGGTGTCGGGGATGAATTGCTTGTCGATGAGCCAATTGCCTATGCCAGGCATGTTGAATACCTTCTCCACCACAGTGGCGCCGCCCATCATGGCGCCGAACTGTATGCCCACCACGGTCACGACGGGTATCATGGCGTTGCCTAGGGCGTGCCTCACGGTGACTGCCGCGCTGCTCAGGCCCTTGGCCTTGGCGGTCATGATGAAGTCCTGGCGGATGACTTCCAGCATGCTGGAGCGGGTCATCCGCGCCACGCTGGCCGCCAGCCCCGTGCCCATGACAACGGCGGGCATGATGTAGGACTGCCAGGAGCCCGGCATGAATATGGCCGGCAGTATTTTGTGGTCGATGGAGAGGTTCAGTATCAGTATCAGCCCGAACCAGAAGGCGGGGATGGACAGACCTATCAGGGCTAGCAGCATTACCGTGTAGTCCGCCGCGGAGTAGGGCTTCAGCGCCGACAATATGCCCGAGGGCACGGCGATGATCACCGCCAGGAGCAGGGAGTAGAAGGTTAGCTGAAGGGTGACGGGGAATTTGTTCGCCAATGAGACGATGACGTCCTCGCCGCCCAGCAGACTCTTGCCGGGGTTCAGGGTGACTATGCCCTTGAAGGCCCTGAACAATTGCTCCAGATACGGTTTGTCCAGGCCGTAGGCGGCGTTGAACTCGTTACGCTGATCCTGGGTCGCCAGATCCCCCAGTATGTTGTAGGAAGCGTCCATGGGCGATATGTACAGTATGGTAAATACGAGGAAGGTCACGCCCAAGACCACGAAAACGGTCATGATGAGCCTTTCGTAGGTATACTTCACGTAGGCGTTGGCCATGAGGACGAGGAAAATGAAAGCGGGGAAGGCGAACACGACGAACAGCGCCATGACAGGGGGCTTCGACATGAAGGAGGCGACGGCGCTTTGGAAGGAGAAGGGCAGGAGGTCGGGAGCTTCCTGCCGCAGCCTGCGCAGGGCTTCATCCTTCAGGCGCGCCTCGGCCACCGCGTCTATTTCGTCGCGGCCGACGTGCCCGCCGAAGAATTCGGCCTTCCTGCGGACATGGCCGCCCACCTCATCGAGCAACGCGGTCTTCGTGCCGTCCTTCTCCATGCCGAGCCTGATTTCCCGTAGCCTGGCGCCGTAAGGGTCATCCCCGCGTTTCGTCAGGTAATAGAAATAGGCGGGCAGGAAGAACAGGGCGCCCAGCAGGAGCAGGAGCGTCCTGGAGGATGTCTTGCTGAAGGTCTTTTGGAAACTCGTTCGGATAAAATTGACGAACATTTCGCGACTCCCTTCGTGATGGTTGTTAGAGAGGTTTTTAAAGCCTTAACGCCGTAAGGGCGGCGGCCCCGCCCGCCGTCGCTAAGGCTTTTGGCGGCTTACCGCCGCGAGTACACGATTTTGCCGCCCAAAAGCGTCATGTCCACGGCTATGTCCTTGATAGCGCCTGGCGCGACGGTGAACGGGTCGCCGTCCAGGACGACCATGTCCGCCAGCTTGCCGTGCTCCAGACTGCCCTTGGAGCTTTCCTCGTAGGAGGCGTAGGCGCCGTTACGGGTGAACAGCCGAACCGCGTCGCGGACGCTGAGCCTTTCATCGGGCAGCCAGCCGCCCTCGGGGCCGCCGCCCAGTTTTTCCCTGGTCACGGCGTACTGTATGTTCTCCAGGACGTCGAAACTCTCCACGGGGGAACAGGCGCCGCCCGAGACGGCTACGCCCGCGTCCAGCATGGACTTCCAGGCGTACAGCTTTTTGGAGGCGGGGTTTTGAAGCAGCTTCTCTGCGCCGTCCATGTCGGAGCCCACGAAAACAGGCTGTATGAAGGCTTGCATCCCTTGCCTGCCCATTTCTTCCAAAGTCTCCTGCGTGGCCACCTGCGCGTGCAGGACGCCGTGCCGGCGCCCCGCGCCGTTCTTCTCGTTAGAAGCCCTAACGGCGGCGGCGGCATTCTTCATGGCGCGGTCGCCTATGGCGTGTATGGTGGCGTCCAGGCCGTTTTCGGCACATTTGCCGACGATCCGCGTCAGTTCGTCCAAATCTATTCGGAGGGAGCCGAAATCGCCCTCCGACCCCGCGTAAGGCTCCAGAAGCGCGGCGGTTCTGCCGCCCAGGGAGCCGTCCGTGACTATTTTCACAGGCCCGATGCGGAACATGTCGTCCCCCTGGCCCGTCCGAAAGCCGTCTTTAATGTACTCGTCCAGCTGGGCGTCGCTGTCGTAGGTGTTCAGGCAGCAGACACGCACAGTCAGTTCCCCGGCGTCCCGCAGGGCGCGGAAAGCCTTCATGGCCTCGTACTTGCTTCTGACAGGCAGAGAGCGCAGGTCGTCGCTGTGTATGCTGGTGACGCCGCAACGGTTCAGCCGCGCCGCAGCGTATTTTATCAGCTCTCCCAGATCCTCGGCGTCCAGCGGCGGCATGGCCTCCATGAACAGCCTGGCCGCGCCT
Source organism: Eubacteriales Family XIII. Incertae Sedis bacterium (assembly GCA_031257175.1). Lineage (GTDB taxonomy): Bacteria > Bacillota > Clostridia > Peptostreptococcales > Anaerovoracaceae > JAIRPE01. Next base: position 28,526 of record JAIRPE010000138.1, read on the forward strand.
TCCCTGAGGAGGCCCGATTCCATGTCGATGTCCCCCGACAGGGCTTTTGCCTGGGCCAATTCGGAAATAATTTCCAGCGCCTTGGAGTTGACGGCGCAGACGTGGCCGCAGGTGCGAAGGAAGGCGACGGGCGCGTCCTTCGACACGGCGTCAAGGTCAGCTTTGTCAAGCATGCGCGGCTCGGTGAAATTGTCCTGGTTCCAGCCTCTGCCTATCACCCAGCTTCCCTGAGGGAGGCGGCGCCCCTCGACGTGCTCCTTCCCCAGGCGGATCACGTCCTCGGGGGAAGCGGCGGCGTGGAGCTTCACGCAATTCTCGTACCAGGCGTAGGTGACGCAGTGTATGTGCGAGTCGATGAAGCCGGGAAGCACGGTTCTGCCTTCCAGATCCACGCGCCTCGCGGCAGTCAGCGACGAGGCCTCCTCGGTCGTGCCCAGGAAAGCGACGCGCCCGTCCTTCACGCCTATAGCCTCGACCGCCGCGTCCGAATCGTCCATGGGGCGCACCGCGCCACCGAAGAGCAGCAGATCTAATGTTCCTGTTTTGTCGGCGTAATTCATTTTTTCACCTCGTTCAAACGGAATTAAAAAAAACGCCGCAGTAAGCCAGGAGCCGCAGGCCGTCGGCCCGGGGAGGCGTCCTTGGCGGCGCGGCGGGCTAGTGGCCCACGACGGCGCCCTTACCGCGAAGCTTGCCGCTCACATGTTCCGCATCGAGGCGGTACACGATGACGGCTTTCTGCATCCTGGTCAGGTCGTCGCGGGTCTCGTGCGCCGTGAGGGGCATGAACACGTTCATCAGCTCGGTCATGGACGCCACCTGCTCCTCAAAGTCCGTCACCCGCTCCACCCTGCCGAACAGTATGACGCTCTCGAAATAAGCCTCCGCTTTGGTGGGGGTTTTCATCTCCACGCGGCCGATGACGGTGAATGTGGCCCTGTTGTCGCGGGTTATATTGTCCACTTTGTGGCCGCTGGCGGCGGAATGGAAGTACACGTGCCCGTCGTGGTACACGTAGGAAATCGGGTGCGCGTAGGGCCAGCCGTCCTCGCTGACGGTGGCCAGAACCCCGTGGGAATTCTCCTTAAGCACGCGCTCTATGTTCTCCGCGTCCATAACTCTGTCTTTTCGTCTCATCGGGCGTATCATGGTTATCCTCCTTGACATCGCCGCCTGCGGGCGCGGCGTGGATTTTGGGATCGCCCCTAAGAGCAAACGTCGATGATCGACTGGGCGAATATTTTCACGCAGGCCTCAAGCTCCGCTATGACCGAATACTCGTCTGCGGCGTGGGCGTAAGTCTCCGTGTCGGGGTAGGCCGCGCCGAAGGCCACGCAGTTTTTCAGCCCGTGGACGTAGGTGCCGCCTCCCATGGAGACGCACTCGCCCTTAAGGCCCGTATAGCTCTCGTAGACGTTCATCAGGACTTGTATGAACGGCAGATCCTCAGGGACGTGGTGGGGCAGAACCATCTCGTCGGTCTCCGTCCTCATGCCCGCTTCGGCCATTTTCGCGCTGATGACCCTGGAGGTGTTCTCCTCATTGGAGCAGATGGGGCAACGCAGATCGAAGCCGCCCCTCAGGCCGCCGACGGAATACTCGAGCGCGGCCAGGTTGCTGGTCAGGGGGCCGGAAAGCTCGTCTTCCATCTTCACGCCTAGGGCCTCGCCCGCGTTGTCCCCGTAGGGGAATAACGCCGCCAGCGCCTTTATTTTGGAAAAACCCTCGGAATCGGCCAGAGGCAACGTCGCCAGCAAGGCCAGCAAGGCGGTCAGGGCGTTCTTCCCCTCGTCGGGGTAAGAGGCGTGGGTGCCGACGCCCTTTGCTCTCAGGACTAACGCGCCGCCGCTTTCCTCCAGGCTGAAGGAGACCCCCGTCTTTTCGCCCTGGGCCGAGACGGCCTCCTTGAGCTTGTCCATGCCAAAGCCCGCGTGGGGCAAGCCTTCCACGGTGGCGACGGCCTCGTCGGGGACTATGTTCAGCGCGTGCCCCGCGCTCAAGGCCGTCAGTCGCGGCAGGGCGCCGTCGTCTGGGAAATCTGAGCTGAAATAAGTGGCATACCTTCCTTTTTCTATGTTGTACACGGGGAAGGCGGCGTCGGGCGAGAAGCAGTAGTTGGGCAACGCCCTCAGCTTGGTGTACGCCTTGAGGTCGTTTGAGCCGTTTTCCTCGTCCGTGCCCAGCATGAGCCTGACGTTCTTCGAGAGGGGGACGCCCAGCTCGCGGACGCACTTAAGGGCGTAGAGGGCCGCCATGGCAGGCCCTTTGTTGTCAGCCGCTCCCCTGCCGTATATCCTGCCGTCGCGCACGTCGGCCTCATAGGGCGGGGTAGTCCAGCCTGAGCCTTCATGAACCACGTCCAGGTGGCACAGTATGCCCAGCTCGTCCTCGCCGTCGTTCAGGTTGATTTCCAACATGTGGCCGCCGACGTTTTTCGCCTCGAAACCGTGGCGCGCGGCGATAGCGGCCGCTTTCTCCATGGCCGCCGCCGGGCCGGGCCCGTAAGGCTTCCCGGGCTCCGCGTCCCCTCGGACGCTCCTGACGGCGATTAGCTCTTTGATGTCTGACAGCATGGCTTCCCGATGGCCTTCAACGAAAGCTTCAATCCTTTGCTTCATAGCTATACCTCATCGACACTATATTGTATTATTTTAGACTTTAAATATCTATTTTACTTATATTAAAAATAGACTATATAACAATTATATCTTATATGCGTAACGCTGTCAATATATTTTTGCCGCTATACGAGAGAATTGTTTACTATTGGTAAAATATTATGGCGGCGCGATTTTTTTGAAATTATTCTGCGTTGCCCTGCTTTGAGCCGCGCATCCGAAATGCGCGAAAAACTTTTTGAGATCCAGCCATTTTGCCTGACCGCAACATGCTTCGGCCACAAAAAAATTTGAAAAGGCTCACAAAAATGGTATAATGGCCAAAGAGTTTGAGGTAACGATCGCGCGGCAAGACGTCGCGTTGAGGAAGAAAGGAGGTTGGACATGGGCGCGCGGACAGATCCTTCGGTCGTACCCGCCGGGAGAAGGCGCGGCGTCGTGTTCGGGCATATGGAGAAATTTTTGGTATGGGCGAATGAAGATTAACCCTGAAAGCCCTTCGGCAAAATATATAGTGTTCGCCCTTAGTTGGCCGCTTTTCGTGATTTGCGTGGGTTTCAACGTGACCAGCGTGGCCATGCTGTTGCCCCGGTGGGAGAAACTGATGGGCTGGGGCTCCATGGAATACGGCCTTATAGTGGGGGCCATATCCATGGGCTTCGTCTGCTCGGTGCTGGCGGCGGGCATACTGATCGACAAATTCAACTACCAGACAGTGGCGCTGGCCGCCGCTTTCGCCAACGCCGCCGCAGCTCTCCTGAAAGGCTGGTTCAGCGACTTCCCCACGGCTTACGCCGCCCTGTTCCTCACGGGAGTCACGGCTTCAGGGGTGTATTCAGGCTCCATAAAGATGATAAACGTGTGGTTCGACAGGAGGCACACCCTAAAAGCCAACGCCATACTGCTTTCAGGCTCGGCTTTGGGCTATATACTGGGCTTCCTGTTCACCATACCCCTCACCGACGCCCTGGGGGGATGGGACGGGCTTTTCGCGCTGCAGGCCGTGCTGACCGCGCTGTTCGCGGCGGTGATCCTCGTCGCCGTCCCCCTGCGCACGGAGGCCCAGGGAGCCATGAACGCCGACTTGGGGGTGGAGGTGAAGGAATACACCGTTCTCAGAAGGATACAGGATTTAGGCCGTTCCCGTCAATTCCTCCTGGTCATGGCCTCAGAGTTTTTCATAAGCGGCGCGATACTTACCTTCTCCTCCATGGGGCCTAAATTCTTCCCGTCCTATTGGGAAGGGCTGGAAAGCACGACGTTGGGCGTCATGATGGCGGCCACTAACGCCGGCTCCTGCTTCGGGTACTTTCTGTTGCCCCCGTTGGCGGATCGGTTCGGATACAGGAAACGCTTCGTCGTGCCGGCCGTTATATGGGTGTGCGCCTTTTTCGCCATATCCCCGCTGACCCACAGCCCGCTCTACTCGGGAATGCTGAATTTCGTGGGGAGCTTCGCCAACGGTCTGGCGGTCAGCGGCGGCAGGACTTTGATGCTGGAACACAAGGACGTGGCCGGGATCAAGGCGGGAACCGCCAGCGGGATGCTCCTGACGTCCAACCGCCTGGGTTGCGTGGCGTTGCCCTTGATTTTCATGTTCATGTTCGACCGCTTGTCCCATTACGCCGCTTGGGCGTCCACCTTCGCCATAGGCACGCTGGGCGTGATCCCGCTGCTTTTCGTCGAGGACACGGGATGGAAGGCCAGGAAGAAGAGGGAAGGGGAGGGGAGGCGGTGAAAAGAGGCGTTCACCCCCGCCCGCGGATCAGATTTATCTTGCCCCCCGCCAGCAGCATGGCCTTCTCCTGTTCGGAGAATCCCGCCAGCAGCTCGTAAACCTCCCCCGTGGACGTGTTCTCGACGCGCAGAGACTCCCGCAGTATCTGCCCCGGCGCGTCCCTGAGCGCCAGCACGTGGCCCTCCGCCAAGCGGGAGTAGTCCTCCGGGTCGGCGAACAGCAACGGCAGTATGCCGCTGTTGATCAGGTTGGACCTGTGTATCCTGGCGAAAGACTTGGCCAGCACCATCCTCACGCCCAAATGCAGAGGCGCCAGGGCCGCGTGCTCGCGGCTGGAGCCTTGCCCGTAGTTGCCGCCGCCGACGACGGCGCACGGCCCGACGGCCTTGCATCTGGCCGCGAATCCGGGGTCGATCTTCTCAAAGCAGTAATCCGCCAGATAGGGGACGTTGGACCTAAACGGCAACAGCCGCGAGTCGGAGGGCATGATGTCGTCGGTCGTGATGTTGTCCCCCGCCTTCAAAGCCACCGTCACCGTCAACTCGCCCGGCAGGGGCTCGTTCCTGGGGAAGGGCTTGATGTTCGGCCCCATGGCCACCGCCGTGCCGCTTTTGCCGGAGCCGTCGGGATACACCAGGAAGCTGGTGACGGGCGGCAGATACTCGGCCTGGATTTCCGGCAGAGCCTCCCCGGAGGCCATGCCGTCCGTCAGGACGCCCTTGACGGCCGAAATGGCGGCGGTCTCGGGGCTGACAAGATACACCTGGGCGTCGGCGGTGCCGCTCCTGCCCTTGAAATTCCTGTTGAACGTTCTAAGGGACACTGCGCCGGACTTGGGGGACTGGCCCATCCCTATGCAAGGGCCGCAGGCGTTCTCGATGACCCGCGCCCCCGCGTTGATCATGTCGGCCAGCGCCCCGTTGGCGGCGAGCTTGCTCAATATCCTGCTGGAGCCGGGCGAGACGACCAGGCTGACCTCCGGGTGGACGCTCCTGCCCCTCAGGATGGCCGCCACCTTCATGAGGTCCGCGTAAGAGGAATTCGTGCAGCTCCCTATGGCCACCTGATCCACCTTGATAGGCCCGATCTCCGCGACGCCGCTGACGTTGTCCGGGCTGTGGGGCTTCGCCGCCAAGGGGGCCAGCTCGCTGAGGTTCACGGCGATCCTCTCGTCGTAGACGGCGTCCGCGTCTGCGGCGAGGGGGACGTAGTCGTTCTCCCTGCCCTGGGATTTCAGGTAGGCGCGGGTGTTCTCGTCGCTGGGGAAGATGGAAGCGGTCGCGCCCAGCTCCGCCCCCATGTTGGTTATGGTCGCCCGATCCGTGACCGACAGCGCCGTCACCCCCTCGCCGGTGTATTCGATGATCTTGCCCACCCCGCCCTTCACGGTCAGGATTTCCAGCACGCGCAGGATAACGTCCTTGGCGGAGGCCCAGGGCCTGAGCCTGCCGCTCAGCTCCACGTTCAGAACCCTCGGCAACGCGAACGTGTACCGCCCTTGCGCCATGGCGACGGCCACGTCCAGGCCCCCGGCGCCTATGGCTATCATGCCCAGCCCCCCGCCCGTGGGGGTGTGGCTGTCGGAACCCAGCAACGTTTTTCCTGGAATCCCGTAATTTTCTAAATGCAGCTGGTGGCATATGCCGTTGCCCGGCTTCGAGAAAATGACCCCGTGCCGCTTCGCCACGCTCTCGATGAAGGCGTGGTCGTCCGCGTTCTCAAAACCGTTCTGCAGCGTGTTGTGGTCCACGTAGGCCACCGAAAGCTCAGTCTTGACCTTTTCCGCCTCCATGGCCTCCAACTGCAGATAGACCATGGTGCCCGTGGAGTCCTGGGTCAGGGTCTGGTCCACGCGGATAGTTATCTCGCTCCCCGGCGACATCTCGCCGTCGGTCAAATGCCCTTCAATGATCTTGTACGCCAATGTTTTTCCCATAAATTCATCCATGAATTAGCTTCATGAGGCTCCTTTCCGTTTGTTTGGCCGCTGACGCCGCCAGATTA
>JAIRPE010000052.1 GCA_031257175.1 Eubacteriales Family XIII. Incertae Sedis bacterium
AGGGACTGTCCCGTCTATAGGCGTTTCGCCGCCGTTCACGACCGTGCATGGCGTGAGCCCCTCCCGCGCGTATTCCCGCGCCAGCATTTCCCAAAACCCCGTCTCCGGCCGCGCCACGCTTTTCGCGTAAGGCGCGATGACGACGCTCTTACCCTCAGGGATTCCATCCGCGTTTGGCCACGGCTCGACTCTCACGGGCGCGGCCGGCGGCGCGTCCTGGGGCAATCCGTACACTGCGCGGCGGTAATAGTCTATAAACGAAAGAAACCGCCTGTCGAGCCAACGGATGATGTTGTCCGTGTACGGGCGGTCGTGGTGGGCTATGAGGCAATTCCCCTCGCGGGTGAAGATGAGCGCCTGGACCAACTCGTCCATCTCGGCGCCATCGAGGACGACTATGTCCTTCGCGCCGAACATCTCCGCGACCTGGCGGCAGCCGCCCCCGACCACGACGATGGCGAAATCGCCGATTTTTTCCTTTTCACGGTAGGCCGGCAAGAACGCCATCGCCCAATAAACGTCGCCAAGCGCGTTGCTCGGGCAGACGATCAAATAATGCGACGGATAGCGCCTTCGCATCCGGCCCAGCGTTGCCGCGCCGCGCTCCACGCGCGCCGTCATGCGCCCAAGAGTCTCGTCCGAAAGCGAATACTCGGCGAAAGAATTGTAGTCCGCCGCTCTGACGATTTCCCCGCCGTAGCCCATCTCGCGCAATTGCGCCGCCATAGGCTCGAAAAAACGCGTCGCGATGAGAACAATGCCGGCGTCCCCGCATTCCGCCGCGACTGCGGGCGGCGATATAGGCACGCCGCGATAGGCCAAACCGTGTTTCGCCTTATTGTTGTCTAAAATCCCCCTTACGGCGACTCCCTTCTCGATGAGGTAATCTATCGTTTCCTCCGTAGCGTCGCAGTGGCCGAAGGCGAAAACCGCCGCGTCGAAAAAAGCGCCGCGTTGTAAAAGCGCGTCTACGCGCTCCCGCATCTCGGCCCTACGCGCCGCTTCCATCCAGCGCCCCCAATATCACGTCGTTTATCAACTCATCCTCCGTGGCTATGCCGCAGTCAAGCAAGTGACGCAGTTTTCGGCCGTAAGGCTCGTCCAAGGAGCCGATGACGACACGGGGGCTGAATTCGTAGAGCGAGTAAAGCGCCACGAGCCGCCGCGCCTCATCGCCGCTGACGCTAATGCCTTGCCGCCCGCCCAGCTTCGCCTCAAAAGCGGTTTTGACGCGTTCGTTAAAACCGCCGTCGCCGTCAGGCAACAAAAGCACGAAGCCCTGTTCGCCAAAACCATGTTCCTGCCATAAAGCGCGGGCCTGACGCGCCTTTTGATTCAATGACGGCAGGGGCGCCGTTTCGTTCGGATTCAAGTGTCGTCCGAGTTGCTTTTCCGAAGATTCATCGATATGCGCGTCGGCTTGAGCCATTTCAGCCACCCCCTTCACCATATATTATATAGCATATCGGGGAGATCGCCAACATGCCCATTGACGTCCTTGGCGCCATTTTTTCTTGTCGTACGTCTGTGTCTGTGTTATAATGGGATTGTTGATTAATATCGCGATTTACAGACGATGGGCGAAGGGGTTCGGCGTTCGGTTGCTGTCCCGTGTTGCAATCGGGCGGATTGGGTTTGCTGTCAGACGATTTCTTTGCCGATCGTTTTTAAAAGAAAACGAATGAGCCTGTGGGGCTCGGAAAGTACAGAGCATAAAAACGATCAGGGGATAATTCTTCTTGGCGGCGACAAAGCGAACGTTGTGTGTGTGAAACGAAGAACAAGCACGACATGATAAATTCAGCGGCGACGATAGAAATCTATGCTAATGCGTACTACTAATCCGCAGTTAAAATGTTACATTGAATCGGATTAGCAGGTACTATCCGCCATCCGCCCAATGGTTTTGAGCGGAAGTTAAAAAAGGACAAGTAGAAGCGGGTGCCCAGCGGCAGCGATTGCGCTTGCTCGCGCTTCCCAGCGAAGCCTTTTACGGAGGTGTTCGCCCCATGAAAGAGAAGCTTAAAACAGAACATTTGCGCGTTGACGGCATGGTTTGCGCCAACTGTCAAAACCGGATAGAGAGGAAGTTGCGCGCCACAGCAGGAGTTTTGCGGGCGGACGTCAGTTACGGGGCAGGGACGGCTACAGTGACCTATGACGAGGATATCATCTCCCCGCGCGATATCGGCGCCGTTATAGAAAAGCTTGGGTATGGCGTTTCGGGCGGGCAGGAATCGATGCCTGGCGCACGAAAGATAGCGGGCTTGCTCCTGATTGTTGTCACTCTGTTTCTTTTGTTGCGTCAGTTCGGAATATTGAACATGCTCGTCCCAGGGCAACTCGCGGAGACGGGCATGGGGTATGCCATGCTGTTCGTCATTGGTGTTTTCACATCCATACACTGTGTCGCCATGTGCGGCGGGATCAACATTTCTCAGTGCGTGCCTCGCGTTGGGGCCAAAGGAGTTCTTCAACGCGGGATTTCCGTTGTGCGTCCTCCGTTGTTGTACAACTTTGGTAGAGTCGGCGCTTACACGGCTACGGGCTTCGCCGTCGGCGCGTTGGGCTCCGCGGTTACGTTTTCCCCCGCTTTGCAAGGCGTTCTAAAATTGACAGCTGGTATGATCATGGTGGTCATGGGGATCAACATGCTGGGGATTTTCCCGCAATTGCGCCGTCTCATCTCCAAAATGCCGAAAATTTTCTCTCCGAAAAGAACTCCCGGAAAAAGCAACAGCCCTCTCATAGTGGGGTTGCTGAACGGACTTATGCCATGCGGTCCTTTGCAGGCCATGCAGATATACGCGTTGTCCACGGGGAATCCCTTCACAGGAGCCGCATCCATGTTTCTGTTCGGGTTGGGTACTGTGCCGCTTATGTTCGGGTTGGGAGCCCTGTCTTCGGCGCTGGGGGGAAGATTTTCGCGAAGAGCGGCGACCGTTGGCGCTATACTTGTCGTGGCGCTAGGCATGTCCATGTTTGCTCAGGGATGGAACCTGTCAGGATTAGGAATCCCGTCCCAAGCGGCGCTCGACGTGGCGACCTTTGACGCGGGAGATGCCGCAAGCGCGGGAACGAACCTGGATGAGGACGCAGGCGGCGCTGACATTCTCGCAAACGAGCAGATAGTCAACAGCGTCTTAGCCTCCGGCAGATACCCCGACATAACAGTTCAGGCGGGAACGTCTGTCAGATGGGTCATAGACGCGCCCCAAGGCAGTGTCAATGGTTGCAATAATAGGATGTATATCCAGGAATACGGCATAGAGCATCAATTCGAAACAGGGGAGAACATTATCGAATTTGTCCCGGATAAAACGGGGACATTCCGTTACAGTTGCTGGATGGGCATGATAAGCGGGACTATCACGGTAGTGTGAAATAGGGGCATCGCGAACACCACAGCACAGTGTCCTAGACGGGGATATAGCCGATGCGTAAAAGTGTGCCACGCAGAAGCGGGAGTACAGGAGGGAAAGAAATGTTCACGGCAAAAACAAAAACATTGCGCATAACGACGGCAACGACGCTTCTGGCGCTGGCGCTCGTTGTCGCGTTGACAGGCTGCGCGAATAGGGAACTCTCAGATGAACGCGCGAAGCCTGACGGTTCTCAGCCAAGAAGGGAGGCCGTGGTCGGCGGCCTGACCATTCCTATAGCGGATATCACGGAAAAAGCCGCTTTCTATTCGGTGGATGTTGACGGAACAAAAATGGAAGTTATAGCGGTCAAGGCTCCTGATGGCAGCATCCGCACTGCTTTTAACACGTGTGAGGTATGTTACGATTCTGGCAGAGGTTATTACAAGCAGGAAGACGACGTTCTGGTTTGCCAGAATTGCGGCAATCGATTCCAGACAAGCCAAATCGAAACCCAAGCACAAGGATGCAACCCGTGGCCTATATTTGCCGATGACAAAACAGTGACGGAGGAGAATGTGGTTATTTCTCAAGAATTTCTGAAAGAAGCAAAAGGCATATTCGCTAACTGGGGGAAGAGTTATTAATAGCAGAAACACCATCAAAGGGCAATAAAAGGAATTCTCAGCTCGCCCGTGCGTGTTCTAATTACTAATCCGCATTTAAAATGTTGCCTTGAAGCGGATTAGCAGATGCGATCTTCCGACGGCCGCCCAATAATTTTGGGCGGAGCTTATGATCCGGGCGACAGGATCTGCGGAGTTTTTAGAAGGGCCTAAAGGATGGAGGTAGAAAAAAGCGCGCTACGGACGATATAGCTCGCGCCGCGCTTGCGCCGGACGGATTGGGCAACCGAACGAACGGAAAGGGAGGCCAGGTTGCGCGGCATCACGAAAATCATGCGGATAGGGGTAGGCGTGGCCATGGCCGTCGCGGTGGCGGCCATGCTCACCGTCGTGGTCACGCCTGTGGGAGACGCGGGCGGGTCGGCGCCGGGGATGGTGGCGGGCGCACCTGACGATGGGGCCGGTTCATCTCTCTCCGCCACTGGCACCGAATTTGTTTCCGCTTCCGGCGGCGCGAGCCCCGCGGGCATTTCGTCCGCCTGGATCGCGGACAGGCTCGCCGACGCCTCGAAAGCGCTCGCCTCGCTGAACGGGGCGGAGGGCGGCGCCGCTCTGGTCAGGACTGTTGTCGGCGGAAAGCCCCTGTTTTGCGACACGCCCTCGCGCATTGTGGACGACAGGCTGCTCATACCCGTCAGGCCGGTCGCGGAGGCCTTCGGCTTGAAGGTCGAGTGGGACGACGCGTCAAAAAAGGCCATGATTTCCTCGGAGGCGGCTTCGGCGGTTTTCAAGATAGGCTCCCGCGCCGCATTGATTGACGGCGTTAGGGCGGAGCTGCCTGTCGCGCCCGCCCTCGTTGGAGACGCGGCCCTGGCCCCTGCGGCCATAATAGCCGCCTTCGCCGAGGTGGAATGGGACGCCGACGGCAGGGTGGTCAGCGTCGGCGGAGCCCCGCCTGAGACAGATGAGGCGCGGGGCGGGGCAGGCCCCATACGCGTGTTGATGTACCACGAGATCGGCGACGGGCCTTCGACGCTGTTTGTGCGTGAGCGGGAGTTCGAGGCGCAGATGCGCTTCCTTTATGAGAACGGCTACGACGTCATCAGCATGGATGACGCCCTTAAGGTCCTGAAAGGGGAGAAATCGGTGAAAAACGGCGTGGTCATCACCTTCGACGACGGGTACGCCAGCTTTTTCGGCTCCGCCTGGGGGGTTCTCAAAAAATACGGGTTCCCGGCCACAGTTTACGCCATATCCGCCTCCGTCGGCTCGGAGGGCAAATACCTTTCGTGGGACGAAATGAGATTTTTGGAGGCGAATTGGATGGACGTGGGCAGCCACAGCGCCAGCCATTCCAGCCTCAGCGATATGGACGCGGGCGAATTGGCGAAGGAAATAGGCGGCTCCAAGGCGGCAATAGAATCGGAGACTGATTACCCCTGCAATCATTTCTGTTATCCCGGCGGCTTTTATTCAGACGCGGCGGTCGCCGCGGTTCGGGAGGCCGGCTATGAGAGCGCGGTGACGATCCGCTCGGGGAAAGCCGACGCGTCCTCCGACATTTACCGCCTGCCCAGACTTTTCATACGACGGGGCGTGTCCGAGGAAAGGTTCGCGAAAATATTGCGGACGGGAATCACCTGACGGGAGTCGCGTTAGGCGGCTTGTCGAATTTTTATTTAGAAACGGAGAATATAATGCCATTTGACGGAATAACCCTCGCGGCGGTGGCCGCCCAATTGTCGGAGGCCCTTTCGGGGGGGAAAATCGAGAAAATATACCAACCTGAGCATGATGAGATATTGTTGCATGTAAACGCGCGTAAGGAGAAGCGCATTCTTTATATTTCCTCTAACAGCGCCAACCCGAGGGCCAACCTGACGGAGGAGCGGGGTTCCTACCCGCAGACCCCGCCCGGCTTCTGCATGTTGCTGCGGAAGCATCTGCAGGGGGGGCGCGTCACGAAGGTCGGCCAGAGAGGCTCCGAGCGGGTGCTGGAAATATCGGTGGACACGGTGAACGAGCTGGGCTTTTCCCAAAACAAGCGCCTTATAGTCGAGATAATGGGGAAACACAGCAATATCATTCTTATCGACTCTAATTCCAACGTTATCATCGATAGTATCAAGCGGCTGACATACGACGTGAACAGACACAGGCAGACGTTGCCCGGCTGCCCTTACGTGGAGCCGCCCTCTCAGGGGAAAACGGCCTGGAAGGAGCTGGGGCGGGACGGGTTTTTGCGGGCCGTCCGCGAGGCTCTGGCGTGGGCCGAGGGCGTTCCCGCAGGCGCGGCGGGAGACGGCGGTCGGGAAGCCTCTTCGGAATCGTGGGGCGAGGGCTGTTTCGGCGCGGCTGAGAGGCTGGAGCTTTGCAGGCTTTTGTCCAAGGGCGTGGCCGACAATGTCCAGGGGTTCAGCCGCCAAGCCGCTGACGCTTTCGCGGAGCGGGTGATATCGCCTATCTGCGATAGGCTTTCCACGTCTGAACAAGCCCCTCCCGATTTCGCGGATTCCGTCGGCGAAGCCGCCTGGCGTGAGTTCGCCCTGTTTGTGGACGCGGTGGACGCCAACGCGTTCGACCCTCGCGTTTATATTGGCAAGGGGTTCCAGCCTATCGACTTCCACGCTTTTCCGTTGGCCGCCCTGGAGGAGGGCAGCGAGGCTGCTGTCAGCCTGCGTGGGAACGCCGCCGTCAGTATCGTGGGCTCCCCTGACCTAGGCGGCCTGGCGTTGAGCTTCGACGACATGAGCCGCGCCATCGAGTATTATTATTCAAACAAGTCGGCCACCAACCGCGTCAGGCAGAAGGCGTCAGACCTTACCAAGGCGCTGGCCGCCGGTTTGGACAAGCTGTACCTGAAAACGCAGCGGATCTCCGAGGATTTGCGCAAGGCGGAGGAAGCGGAGACTTATCGGCTTTACGGGGAATTGCTGACGGCGGCGCTGCATTTGCTTAAACCGGGGGAGAAGAGCGCCTCCGTGGCCAATTATTACGACGGCTCCCAAATCGAAGTCAGCCTCGACCCCAGGTTGAGCCCGGCGCAGAACGCCCAGCGGTATTACAAGCTTTACGCCAAGGCCAAAACCGCCGCGGTGGAGAAGAGGGCCCGCCTGGAGGAGACGGCGCGGGACGTGGAGTATTTGAAGTCTATCCAGGTTTACGTGGAGAACGCGTCCTCCGCGGAGGAGCTTGACGCGCTCAGGACGGAGCTGACGGAGGCGGGATTCATGCGCAGGCGCAAGGCGCCGACGGCGAAGCGGGCGGAAAAGGCCGCGCCTTGGGCGTATCAGGCCGTCGGGGGGCGCGTGATTTTGGCGGGGCGCAACAACAGCGACAACGACGCGCTCACTTTCAAGAAAGCTTCCGCGAAGGATCTTTGGTTCCACACCAAGGACATCCCGGGCTCCCATGTCATACTGCGGACGGACGGCGCGGAGCCCGGAGAAGAGGCGATTTTCCAGGCGGCCGCCGTGGCGGCCTGGCACAGCGCCGCCAGGGCCTCCGAGAATGTCCCCGTGGACTACACTCTGGTGAAGTTCGTGAAAAAGCCTTCGGGCGCGAAGCCGGGCATGGTGGTTTTCACCAACAACCGCACGGTGTACGTGAAGCCGGGGCTGCCGGGGTAGGGATGG